>CANJRV010000127.1 GCA_947476825.1 Bacteroidota bacterium
GTTATTCCGCATACCAGAAGGGCTGCAGAATATTGGGAAGAACTGATTAGAAATTAATTCTTCAAATAACTAAGTTTTTATGCAGTGTTTTTCAGACAGTACGAAAACTTAGTTGTTGTGTGTAGCTTTTCTTGTCAGCCATAGTTAAACCAAACAGTACTAGCCCCATTTTTCTTTGCGTATTCCAAAAAGCGTTTAAAATTTCGCAAATCCTGGCCAAAATTATTTCCGATATAGCTTTCTCCTTTTTCTGTATTAAAATCAGTGAAATAGAAATCGTATCCTAGTGTATCCTCGCCACTATCATCAAGCTTTTGATCAAGATGGTCAATTCTGGAAAGTCTTTCAATAAGTAAGTTCAAAAGTTCTAAAACTTGATCAATATTATCTTTTAAATTGTCTTTGTCCGATTGAATTCTCTTAGCTATCTCCTCTCTTTCTATTTCGCTTGTAGCAAATGATAATTGGTGTTCAGCACTATCCTCATCCCAATACTTTTCCATGTCATATAATGGAGTAATATCAATTCCTGTAATTCTTCCTATTTGATATAGTTCAGGTTCGCCTTCTGCAACATGTTGTCTGCACATAAAATTGCAAAACCTTCTGCTTAAATTGTGTTTGTTGAAATATCCTAGTTTCTTATCAAAATAATCTACTGAATAAAGTTCTTCAGCATTATCAACATTATTTGAATATCAAGTCCCATGATGGTTGTCTGTCTTTAAAAGTTACACATAACTTTCATCTTGCAGAAAGAACAATTAAATATTAAAATTAACCAATTTTACAAATTGATTTAATCGGTCTTGAATGTCTTTATCATTGATTTCTTTTAGTCGTTCCGTTCCGAATTTCTCCACAACAAAACTAGCCATAGCAGATCCAATAATAATGGCAGATTTCATGTTCTCAAAAGAGATGTCATTTGTTTTTGCTAAATGTCCAATGAAGCCACCAGCAAAGGTATCGCCAGCGCCAGTTGGGTCATAAACATCTTCTAAAGGTAGGGCAGGAGCAGAGAATATTTGTTTGTCGTGAAATAATAATGCGCCATGTTCTCCCTTTTTGATAATGACATATTTTGGACCCATGCTCATTATTTTTTGCGCAGCTTTTACTAAGGAATATTCGCCACTCAGTTGACGTGCTTCTGCATCGTTCACCATAATGACATCAACCAATTTTATAGTTTCTAATAAGTCGTCCATGGCAATATCCATCCAAAAATTCATCGTATCCATGATGATTAATTTAGGACGCGTAGTGAGTTGGGTAATGATTTGTTTTTGTAATGAAGGCATCAAATTGCCTAACATCAAAAATTCACTGCCTTGATAGGAGCTTGGAACTTGTGGGTTAAACTTCTCCAATACATTTAAATCGGTGATAAGCGTATCTCTTGTGTTCATATCCATATGATATTTACCACTCCAAAAAAAAGATTTTTCATCTTGCACAATTTCTACGCCATCAAATGCCACTCCTTTGGCTTTTAAAGCATCGATTTCTTCTATTGGGAAATCGCCACCTATAATAGAAATTTGTTGTATGGAATTTGTGAAATGAGAAGCGCTCCAAGCCGCATAAGTAGCGGATCCGCCAATAATTTTATCTGTTTTCCCAAATGGTGTTTCAATGGCATCAAAAGCCATAGTTCCTGCTATGATTAAAGACATATTTTTAATTTTCGCCAAATGTAATTGTAAATGATTTAGTTTTATATACTATTGGCCAATTAAAAATTTTTTAGGAATGAAAATGAAAAAGTACTACTTATTTATTCTGTTATTTTGTATCGGATTACTTACATCGGCTATTCATCCAAAAGATTATTTTACGTGGATATTAGAAGTGTTTCCAGCCATCATAGGTTGTAGTATTTTAATCTTTACTTTTTCGAGATTTGCCTTTTCTGATTTTGCCTATATTTTCATTCTACTTCATTGTTATATTTTATTTATTGGTGGCCATTATACCTATGCGGAGGTTCCATTATTTGATTGGATAAAAGAAGTGTTTCATCAAAGCCGGAATAACTTTGATAAGATCGGTCATTTTGCGCAAGGCTTTGTTCCTGCTATCATTTGCCGAGAAATATTTATTAGAAATAATATTATTCCATCCAAAACATGGACAACTGTGTTGACAGTCACTGTATGCATGAGTATAAGTGTTTGTTATGAATTTTTGGAATGGTTTGTTGCAATTGTTTCTGGTCAGTCGGCTGAAAGTTTTTTAGGTACACAAGGTTATGTTTGGGATACGCAATCCGACATGTTGTATGCAACGATTGGCGCTAGTAGCATGGTTCTATTTTTTGCGAAATGGCACGATAATCAATTGGGCAAGTTGAAATAAAAAAAAGGAACACAATTTGCATTCCTTTTTATTTTTTGTACAAAAAATATCCGCTATTCTAACTTCAACATATAATAATAAACGCCTTGGAAATTAGGATAAATACCCCCTAATTGAAATTCCTTTTCCCCACTGGCAATTATCTTTTCAAACTCATTTACCGTTTTAATATTTTGATCATTTACTTGTGTAATGATGAATGTTTTTTTCATGCGAGTTTGTTTTGCTATTTCTCCGGAGGATTTGATATCACTAATTATAACTCCACCTGGAATGCGTAATTGTCGAGCTTCGGCTGGCGTTATTTCTCTCATCGAAATGCCCAATGAACTTGCTAAATCTTTTTTTACAATATCAGTATTCCCTAAATTGTTTTTTAGATTCATATTACTAGTAAATTCTTTTCCATTGCGTATAAAATTCACGCTCACCATTTCACCTGGTCTGTATTGCGCCAACAGCTCTGTTAGTTCTGGTCCAGATTTTATTTTCCTATCTCCAATTTTTGTAATGATATCTCCAACTTTAATACCAGCTTTGTCGGCGCTACCATCTGTCATAACTTGATTCACATAAATGCCATCTGTTTTATCTAATCCAAATTTGCTCATTTGTTCTGGTGTCGCTGTTTTTGCATCTACATATCCAATGCCTAAATATGCTCTTTGCACATTGCCAAATTCTTTTAAATCACCAACCACTTTTTTTACAATGTTGGAAGGTATTGCAAAAGAATAGCCAGCATAAGAGCCAGTAGGAGAAGCAATTGCAGAGTTTATGCCTATTAAATCACCAGCTGCATTGACTAAAGCGCCACCACTATTTCCAGGGTTTACAGCGGCATCTGTTTGAATAAAACTTTCAATCGCATTGTTACCAGCTTTGTTTTGATTCAATCCAATATTTCTATATTTAGCACTTACAATTCCTGCAGTTACTGTCGTTTCTAAGGTGAGTGGATAGCCAACAGCCAGTACCCATTGACCAAGTTTTACATCATCAGAATTACCAAAAGAAATGAAGGGCAGATTCGTCTCATTTACTTTTAGTACTGCTAGATCTGTGTTCGCATCTTTCCCGATAACTTTTGCTTGCAATGATTTTTTATTATCTAAAATCACAGTCACTTCATCTGCTCCATCTACAACGTGATTATTTGTTACAATATAACCATCAGCCGAAACGATAACACCTGAGCCACTTGCTTGTTGCGGTGCTTGCTGCATAAATTGTTGTCCGCCCCCAAAAAATTGATCGAAGAACTGGTCGCCAAATGGACTACGAAATTGAACATTTTTTGCCTTCATTTCTGTTTTAATATGTACAACTGCATGACTTGATTTTTCAGCAGCAAATTCCAAATTCGTGTATCCATTTCCTTCAGTCGCTGCATTGGGCTCTATGTATGATGCGTAATGAACATTGCCATTCTGATTACGTGTCACTTCTCTTGGAATAGATGTTTGATTGTTGATGTATTTGTTTGCAAAAACAAACGTAAAAATGGATGTCAAGAACGCGATGCCTGTGATACTGAGTGTTTTTTTCATGGTTTAAAATTTTTAGAACACAAAAATATTTAGACTAAAAAAATGCACCTAAAATTTTGTTTAAAAATTACGTTAAAACGTCTGAAGCTAAATTCCAAATTTTAAAATTCCAAAGCCCGAGGCCAAATTTCAAATTCCAAAGATGGTTGTTATTCTAATTACTAACTACTAACTACTCACTACTTTCTACTGATTAACTTCCCCATGGCATAAATCAATTCAGCCATTTGCTCTTCGGTAGAGGATGGAAAATTAGGAATCCTAATTTGTGATTTTTTAAATTTGCCATAGCCGCTACTAATGATAAATCCTTGTTGTGCCATGGCTTCTAAGAATAATGAAGAATCCTCATTTGTATTCAATACAACTACTGTTTCGGAACGGTGATTAGGATTTGTAACAAGTGGCTGAAAACTGGAATTGTCATCTGCAAAATTGTATAAAAGTTTTGCTTTAGAAGCAGATGTTTTGCGCATATTTTCAATGCCAATTTTATTGAAATCTTCAGCTATCTTTCCTAATATATAAATGGCGATAATATTAGGTGTTGATGGCGTTTCGAACGTTTGGTAATTTTTGTAAAAACTGCTGATGGTATGATGTGCGCCAATGTTCATTACTAATGCTTCAAGCTCTTGAGCCTTTTGTATACAGGATTCATTCACTATCCAAACGCCTAAGCCCGGCGGCATGCCAAAAGCTTTTTGTACAGAGAAAAAAGAAGAGTCGATATAGTCGTAATCAATATTAGAAATTGGAGCAGAAGATACAATATCAGTACATAATAATTGAGAAGGGTATTTTTTCTTGAGTTCTACTAAATCGCTAACTGGAATTTGAACACCGCTTGCAGTTTCATTTTGTGTTGTACAAATCAATTCGTTTTCTTCGGGGATATGTATGGACGAAAAGTCAAAGCCTTCACCAGGATGAATACTGCAAATTTTCGGTGATTTTTGCAAAGCTATTGCATATTCATAAAAGCGTTGCGAGAATGCTCCATTGACGAAATGAAAGGAATTGCATTTTACGGTATTCAGTAAAATCCTTTCCCAAATTTCTGTTGCGGAAGGTGTAAAAAAAATAGCATGAGAAGCAGGAATATTCAATAATAAACGAAGTTGTTCTGCTGTATGTTGATATATTTTTCGGAAAGTGCTGGTGCGATGACCAATTGAGCCCAAATTCAAGTTCATTGCTGTTTGCAAATGTTGAACATAGGTAGGATAAATTTGTGATGGACCTACTGTAAAATATGTTTGTGGCATGATAATTTAATTTATGGGTGTTGATTTTTGTGCTATAAGAATATAATGATCAAAAAAGAATTCATGTTTAACATGTATGGATGATAACATTTTACAGCCTCTCATTGTAATTAGATTTTGATACTCTATCAAATCATATTGATGTGGATGTAAAATATCGCCAGGAAGAAGTCGAAATAAATGTTTGAAAAAAGAATGGTTGTGTGCATCAATGGTAATTATCAAATAGGATCCTGGTTTTCCAAATGAAACTAATTTATCAAAACTAAGTTCGATATCTTGGACATGATTGATTGCATTCATACAAAATATTTTATCTACCTGCTGTGTTGCCATAAAATCTTCTAATCCTGCGGAAAAGAATGCCGTATTCGGATAAAATTTCTTTTTAAAATGGGGTAGGTCGCTTTCATAACTATCTAATAAAGGGTCGAAGGCGATAGTTTTATGGTCTGGAAATAACATAAACATGCCAGCGGGGCCACAACCAGCATCCAAGATGACATCTGTTGAAACTATTGTGCAATAAGGTTTGCATAGGTCTACTATTTTTTGCCAATATTGTTTTTTCCAAGACAAGTATTCCAGTACGTCTTTATTTTTCAAATAAGATTGCCACCATCGTCGTTCCGCAAATTGTGCTATATTCCATCGCCATTTCCAACGCATAGGTAGTAACTTTGTGCAAACGTAATTCTAATACATGAAATTTACTATTGGTGACCCTGTTTATATCAAATCAAATCAGGAAGAAGGAAAATTAGAAGAATATATAGGTAAAGATATGGCTTCTGTTAAAGTTGGTAAAAGTACTTATCATGTCTTTTTAGATGATTTGGAACATCCTTATTTGAGATGGTTTTTACAGAAGGAAAAGAAGTCCAAGTCTTCTATTCAACATGTGGATCAACTGCGAACCGAAAAGAATTATTCTCGGCAACGAAATTTGCCACAAGGTGTGTATTTGGTTTTTATGCCTATTTATGATGCGAATAGTTTGGACGAAAAAGTAGAAAAATTAAAAGTCTATATTTATAATGAAACCATGTATGAATATTTGATTGAATACAATTGTACTATAAAATCAGAATTTCTATTTTCCTTAAGTACTACAATTTACCCAGAAAGTGAATTTTACATGCACGATATTTCATTTGAAGAAATGGCTTCAAGCCCCTTATTTGCATATCGATTTGTCGATAACAGTAACGCTAAGTTGGATCTTGCAACAAGTTTGCAGATAAAGCCAAAGAAATTGTTCGATAAATTGGATAACATTAAATATGAGAATAAAGCGTTTTTTTATTTCCTTCTTTTTGATGTACTAAAACCTAGAGCTAAGCAAGAGGTTTTTGTTGCTACTGCTAAGCCCTTATTTTTACCCAATGAGAAAAAAAACAATTCTCATTTCGATTTTGAAGGGGCATTAAAGAAATCTATGTATGAAATTGATTTACATATTGAAAATTTAATTAGTCATCATAGAACTTTGGGTAATTCGGAAATGTTGAATATTCAATTGAAGGAATGTCAAAAGGCTTTAGATTTAGCTATTGCGACAAAGCAATACACAATTATATTTATTCATGGCGTTGGGAATGGCAAACTGAAAAAGGAGATTCATTTATTATTGGACCAAACCAAATACGTACATAAATACGTCAATGATTACGATATTCAATATGGATATGGGGCAACCCAAGTATTTTTCCGCTATTGAAGTCGTTTCTTTAATAAATTGTATTATTTTTAAGCCTTATTTTTGAATATGAAAAAATTATCTTCCCTACTTCTGACACTAGTTGTTATTTTATTGAGTACCAATGTATCGAAAGCAACACATGCTGCTGGCGGTGAACTCATTTATGAATTAGTACCAGGGACTACAAATACCTATAATTTTATTTTTAAATTTTATAGAGCTTGTGGAACGGCTGGAGTGGCTTCTTCTACGGAGCCAGCATCATTTACCATGTGTTACACCAATACTTGTAATAATGTTATTAACCAAATCATTCTACCAAA
>CANJRV010000128.1 GCA_947476825.1 Bacteroidota bacterium
ATTTCTATTTTCTTGTTTGTTACATTCTTTTTAAATTCTTTAACAAGTGCTCAAATTGTAAAAGTTACTAGAAACGACACTACATCCCTCTCCATTGTAGATACAGCAAGGCATTCGACAACAGACAGTGCTTCGTCAACTTATCCAATCTCTTCCGACAAATTGGAATCGGCGGTTCATTACCAAGCGATAGATTCTATAGTGTACGATGCTAAATTAAAACGACTACTGCTGTATTCAGGTGCTGTAATTAGTTATGAAGAAATCAAAGTAACTTCAGATTTTATAGCGTACGACCAAGATTCCAGCACTTTATCTGCACATAAAGACACTACCATAATTAATGAAGATACAACACATCATGAAAACCGCATTGCACAAGGCTCTGAGTCTTCAACCTTCAGTGATTTAAAGTACAATTTCAAATCCAAACGAGCCTTGGTTGAAAATGCTTACTCGCAATATGGAGATGGATTTATTCTCAGTGAACAAGTAAAAAGAAATAATGACAATACCATTAATGGCTACAAAAACCTGTACACCACTTGTAATGCTGTTCATCCGCATTTTGGTATTGCAGCTAGACGAGTAAAAATCATTCCGAATAAAGTTGCCGTAACAGGTTCTGCCAATTTGGTTGTTGAAGATGTGCCAACACCGCTCTATTTACCTTTTGGTTTATTTCCATTGAAACAAGGTCAGCGAAGCGGATTCAAATTACCCACTTATGACATGAGTGAAAACTTGGGATTTGGGTTAAGAGAAGGTGGTTATTATTTTGCCGTTTCAGAGCATGTTGATTTACTTGTACTCGCCGATATCTATGCCTTAGGCACTTGGCGAACCAATATTATCAGCAATTATTCCTATCGTTACCGCTTCAATGGTGGATTGAATTTCAACTTCGGCTATAATAAAATTGGAGAGAGTTTTGAAGCTGGCAATCAAAGTTTTAGAACTTACCATTTAAGTTGGAATCACAGTATCAATCCGAATATAATTCCGGGTAGCAATTTTATGGCGCATGTAGATATAGGTAGCAGTAAATACAATACTTACAATACCTACGACATGGCAACCCATTTGAACAATACGTTTAGTTCTACCATCTCCTATTCTAAATCGTGGACAGGGAAACCATTTAATTTTTCAGCAGCTTTACGAACGAATCAAAATACAGGTACAGGATTTGTAAACATTACCCTACCAGAAATAAATTTTTCTGCAACGCAGTTATTTCCTTTTCAATTTAGGAAAGATATCATTAAACCAAGGTGGTATGAAAAGATAGGTGCTAGTTATACCTTTTCGGCAGTGAATAATTTGTCTTTTACGGATTCGCTTTTCGATATTAACAAGCTTCGATTCGAGGATTTTCAGAATGGCATGAAACATTCATTACCAATCACTGCCAATTATAACATTTTGAAATATGTCAACTTATCCTTTGGTGCTTCCTATAATGAGTATTGGTATACCAAAAAATATTTCAAACAATATAATTTTAATGAGTTGAAATTAGACACCACTATGAATACTGGCTTTTTTACGGCTCGTGACTTTGGTGTTTCTAGCAGTATGTCTACTCGTATTTATGGTATCAAATTATTTAAACATGGCGCTATCAAAGGCATACGACATGTGTTAACGCCATCCATTGGATTTAGTTACAGACCCGATTTTGGAAGTAGTCCTTTTCAATATTATTATAACTCCTTTACAGACAGCAATTATACCAATAGCCGGCTCAACTATTTTGAAGGGAATCCATTCAATGTCTATCCACCTGATGGAAAATCGGGAGGCATTAATTTTTCTTTGGGCAATACTTTGCAAATGAAAATACGAAGTAAGAAAGATACCATTAGTGGCACGCGCAAAGTGAATTTAATTGATGGTTTAGACATGAGCACATTTTACAATATTGCTGCTGACTCTAACAAATGGTCTAATCTAGCTATTTCCTATCGTACTACCCTATTCGAAAATATTCGATTATCAGGTGATATGAATTATAGTTTTTATGCCATCAATAAACAAAATGGTAGAAGGATAGCTGCCTTTGAATATGCAGAAACAGGTAAACTCTTACGCTTTCAATCGGCGGGTATTGCGGTAAGTGCGGAGCTTCCCGTTCGAAAAAACAAATCGGCATTAAGCAAAGCAGATGACAAACAAAAATTAGCCATTGGCAAAAATTATGATAGCTATGTCGACTTCAATATACCATGGTCGCTGCGTTTGAATTATAGTGTGCGATTTTCCAAAGTATATTTAATTGCTGCGCAAAAAGATACAATTACAAAAAGTCAGGATATCAATTTTACCAGTGATGTGACCTTAACGCCTAAATGGAAAATTGGATTAAGCAGTGGTTATAATTTTGACGATAAAAAACTGACTTATACGTCCTTTAATATTTATCGAGACCTTCACTGTTGGGAAATGAAATTGAATCTCATTCCATTTGGTTTTTTAAGGAGTTATAATTTTACGTTGAATGTAAAATCTGCTGTTCTACAAGATTTGAAACTTGTTCGCAGAAAGGATTTCAGGGATTTTTTGTAGTGGAGAATTTTAGCTTAGTTTATTGTTATTAGAGCGACTAAAATCATATTCAATCACTGAAAGCAAAGAGAATGTCGTTGAAATATTTTTCAAATAATTTACCTTTTCACTAATCGAAATCACGAAGTGAAAACTTGCAGATGAACTTGTTATTTGCCACAATTAGTTTTTGAGTACTTTGAAATTATATGAATTAGAGGCAGTTTTAATATTTAAAATATATGAACCAATTGGTAGATTGTGATTATCTATTACGATGTCATTTAAATTAATATTCGTGTATGAATTTTGTTTTAAAATTTTACCTGTTATATCCATAAGGCTATACGAGAATTCGGTAATTTCATTTTTCATGATTGAAATTGTCCAATGAGTAATGAAGGATTTGGGAAAATAATTATATCATCATCTGGTGTTGTAATACTATTATGAGGATAATTTGTTTTCAGTGGAACTCCTATATAATTTAACTGTGCAGTAAATGGGCTACAACTTGTTACATCCAACTGTAATATTTGTCCAGGGTTATCTTCTGTACCGCAAGCATTAGTGGCAGATGAACTCCATTGAATGTATTGACCACTAGTCATTAGTTTGGAAAATGTTCCAGCATTTGTACCAGTCATTAAGCAAGAAGAAGTATTACAATTAGGATAAACACTAACTCCCCAGTCAAATGTAGCGCCAGATGGTGGAGTAGGAAATTGAACTGTAGCATCCCATTTGTAACAATTTACTGTTGGAGAAATAGAAATGGATGGAGAAGGAGACAAAGGTTTCCCAACTGAAATATTTCTATTTTCAATAACAACATTTGCTCCGCAAGGATTGTTTATCTCAGCTTTAATAAAGCAGTCTATTCCATAAGATAATCCAATTACTGTTACAGAATTATTTGTACTTGAAACAATTTGAATATTTGGAGAACACGTCCAAGTAGTTGAGTAATTTGAAAGATTTGGGATTGGAGTATTAAGGGTTAAAGTAGCATTGCTATTAATACATATCGTATTTAAACTTGAAGTGAAGTGGGAAGAACAAATAGGAGCACAGTTTACATCAGCATGTCCTTTATCAATTTCTTGTTCTATCCAAGCAACGTTTGCAATATTTAAATCAGTATGATTTTCGTTTACATTTGGAGCATAATAATTATCAAAATAAATTTCATTATTACATACTAAATTTCTATCGTTGATTAAACTATTCCAATTGAAATTTGGGTTTTTAAAACCTAATGAACTGATTGTTGGAATAAATGCCATTTTTGAAAGATATGGATTCCAAGTTTGCGTTTGAATGGAAGATGTTGCATTTAGCACTCCAAGAATACCATCTTTAGTTTCTTGATACACATTATACATACCGCCAGGTACTACATCCATACTTCCTCTTGGGTTGGCATTAGTAGTCGTAAACTCTCCCTTATATGTTTTTACTCTCTTTAAATTTATTATATATGCTATTGAAAAATCTGAATACCTGTACTTATACTGCATATTATTAGTCAAGTTAGCTGTTGTTAGAGACGTAAAAAAATACGGTAATCCAAAGAATTTTTTTACTGGATCTCGAGCCAAGATATCAGCAGTTAAACCCGACTGATTTGGTAAAGGCATATTTCTTAATGTGCAGACAAAACCATTAATTTTTAAAGTTGCATTTGCGTCAACTTGTAAAGCAATTTCATCCGCTATTCCATTAGCGGTGCCTGCACCCGAACCATTTATTAATGTTATTTTACGTAGGTTTTGCGGATAACCATGTGAATTAGGCAACCCATTAGCTTCCAAGTTTGCATAATATGTTGAGTGAAAACTTGCAGAACGATTTAGTCCATCCATTTGCTCAATCAATAATTGCCTTGCCGCTTTACTTCTTAGTTGTCCTTCATACTTATCTTTTGCATCTTGATCTCCAAATTGATATCCCATATGATACAAAAATTGTTGAGCAGATATAGCAATGTTTGCACCTTCATGTGGGCTATCAAAACTTACCCACAAACGTGTGTCGTGGTTCATCTTAGGTACACTTAATGCATTTTGTTTTTCCATATACGCTAATGCGAATCTTGAAATTTGCCCTCCCATACTTGGACCGACTATTACTAATTTCTCTGTTCCTACTTTCTCATCATTTATTTTTTGAATAAGGCTTACTAATAGAAATGCGTTGCGTTCAATGTAATCTGCTCCTCCATCTCTATTACCGACATTAACTATTACATTGGATGCAGTAGTTACTGTAGTTGGTATTATCAAATTCGGGTCGCTAGGATCATAAGGCGAACCTAAATTTGGAAAATTTAGTATTACAACATCAAATCCTTTTTGGCGAAGTAAATCTCCTAAAAGTATTCTATTGTTGGATTGATTCATATAGGAAAGATTCGTATTATAAATCTTATAATAATTTCTTCCATCCTGAGGGTCGAAACCATCTAAAATAATTATCGGTTTTCTTAATACTCTTTCGCAAACACCAGATGTGGGTGTGGTATAATGGTAATAAATATGATAATCAGCATGGCTCGTAGTTGCTACAGTTTCATCGTAACCTTGAAAGGGGATAGTAGAGGAAATTATATTATGTACTGGTTCGCAATCATCGCCAAGAGACTTGTATGGATTGGCTTTAATTTCTATTTGCTGAAAGCAAGTAGCAGTAGTAACATCTTCAAAGGTTATTTCAAACCTAAATATATGTATACCTTCTGTGGAAAATTCTATGGTTTTATATTCGTCACTTGTTGGCAATAACTCAATGGTATTATTTGTAGACAAATCCGTAATCCTTACTTTATTTACAACCTTTTGTGTATTTGAAAGATGTAATGCTGAAGAAAGTTTTAACCGATATATCAAATTAGTTAATGCCGAAGTTGCCATAAATCCAGACATTGCGACATGATGTGTGTCATAAGGTATTTCAGTTCGATTGTTGTCTTTTATTTTTCCTGTAAGGGTATCTAAATCCATTCTCCCATCAATAAATGAATTACTATCAATATCTGAAAAATTATAATCAATACTCACAATTGGCAATTGATTATTTAATGTTTGAGAGAGCACCAAAGACTTCATATCCCTATAAGTAGATGATCGGTTCTGCATTACAGAATTTTCTAAATCATACCAAGCTTGTTGAAGCCTAATTTTATTTATTGTATCCGTGTTTTTCCATGAAGTTAGGTCGCTCCATGGATATACTCTATCATATAGAACACCATAAGGAATCCTATTGGATATAAGTCCTGTTGAAAGACTATCAAACTGTGTTTGAATGTTTGGAATAGTTGACTCTTGTGCTTTAATAATGTTTGAGCAAGCTAGTAAAACAATAATTGTGAAAGTTATTTTTATTGAGTTTTTCATATACTAATATTTAAGGGGTTTTTATATCTAAACGACCAGAAGTAATCTTTCTTTCTTCACCATTAATATTAACCAATTCCATTTCAAAAATAGCTGAAACAACATTGCCATCAAATCTTGTAAACGTAATTGTGCCATTATGGTTAGCATCTGTGAAATAGTCATTTATGCCTCCCCCAATTGTGCCATACTTGTCTGTACTATCCATGTAATGGCATGAAAAACTTTTACTATTATGGTGGCTGTATAAAGTGTAGGTACCTAACTGACCATCAAAGTAAATTTCGAAATTGAAATCTCGTCTTGGATTTTTGGTTTGTGCATGAATATATATATAATTATAATTTCCAACCAAATTAGTAAACTCAACTCCTTCCGAATTCCAACTACTGTAATACATACTTGTTTTTGCTAATTCACCATTTATTAAGCATCCAAAGGTATTAGCTCCAATTTGAGTTGCAGCAGGAAGTTGGGATGAAGTGTCTTTCTTTTTTTTACAAGAAGCAAAAAAGAAAATAAAAATGGTTGGGATAAGAATTAAGTATTTCATTGTTTAAATTTTAGATAGTAAAGCTAATGATGTTTATTAATAGTAGGTGTAGTATTTATTTTTTTGCTATGTTTAAGATTAATTATTATCCTTCAAAGGTGAGGGTAATTACTATTTTTTATGTTGCATATTGCTTTTAATAATTTGTACAATTCATACATTCCTGATTTTTATTATTAGGTTTAAAGCAAACTTTAAAGTACAATTTAATTCATGGCGCAAACAGGTTGAATAAAAAATAGCTATTCGCTTTTCCTTCAACTAGATATGCATAACACAAATGGGATTAGCAAATTAAATTTAATTTACTAATCCCATTTACAAGATTTAAACTGTTATGCAGAAAAGATTTCAGGGATTTTTTATAGAGGAGCAGAATTAATTAATTCGCAATACAAGCATCGGAATATGCGTATAATAGGCCATTTCCTTTACATGCTTTTTGTGCAATAAGGTATCTAAGAAGGAATGTTTTTTTGGCAACATCACTAGCATATCCATTTTATTTTTTTCAATAAAATCATCAATTGCATCTTCTACATTTTTATTCTCGACAAAATGACTTTCAAA
>CANJRV010000129.1 GCA_947476825.1 Bacteroidota bacterium
CCACATTTAAATGGACCATTTACCCCAGATTTAGCTACACCAATTTCTAAAATGAAAGAAACTGCATTAGCAAATGGATGGCCAATGAAAATTGAAGTTGGTTTAATTGGTTCATGCACTAACTCCAGTTATGAAGATATTTCAAGAAGTATTAGTTTGGTAAAACAGGTGAAAGAAAAAGGATTAAAACTTCATTCAGAATTTACAATCACACCAGGAAGTGAACAAGTTAGATATACCATTGAAAGAGATGGATTTTTAGAATTATATAATGACATTGGCGCAACTGTTTTTGCAAATGCTTGTGGCCCATGCATTGGTATGTGGGAACGAGTAGGCGCAGAAAAACAAGAAAAAAACACTATCGTGCATTCATTCAATAGAAACTTTGCGAAACGTGCAGATGGCAATCCAAATACAATGGCTTTTGTGGGAAGCCCTGAATTAGTTACGGCGATGGCAATAGCTGGAGACTTAGGATTCAACCCGCTTACAGACACTTTGACCAACGATAAAGGTGAGCAAGTAAAATTAGACGAACCTTCTGGCTATGAATTGCCGCCAATGGGATTTGATGTAAAAGATGCAGGCTTTCAAGCACCAGCTGAAGATGGCAGTGGTGTTAGTGTTTTGGTTAGTCCAGATAGTAAACGATTACAATTATTAGATCCATTTGCGGCATGGGAACAAACAGATTTAAAAGGATTAAAACTTTTAATCAAAGCGAAAGGGAAGTGCACGACGGATCATATTTCTATGGCTGGACCTTGGTTAAAATTCAGAGGTCATTTAGATAATATCAGCAATAACATGTTGATTGGTGCTCTTAATTTTTTTAATGAAAAAACGAACAATGTAAAAAATCAAATCACTGGTGAATATGGTGCGGTGCCAGATGTGCAACGTGCTTATAAAGCAGCAGGAATTGGCAGCATAGTGGTAGGTGATGAAAATTATGGCGAAGGTAGTAGTCGTGAACACGCTGCTATGGAACCTCGTCATTTAGGTGTAAGAGCTGTATTGGTAAAAAGTTTCGCAAGAATTCATGAAACCAATTTAAAAAAACAAGGTATGCTTGGTCTTACTTTTGTAAACAAAGAAGACTACAATAAAATATTAGAAGATGATTCTATAGATATTGAAGGCTTGTTGGCAATGGCTCCAAATAAACATTTGCAACTCGTTCTAAATCATGCCGATGGTAGTAATGAAACCATCCAAGTGAATCATACCTATAATGAGCAACAAATTGAATGGTTTAAAGCTGGTGGTGCATTAAATATTATACGAGCAAGTATTACTAAATAATTCACGGTCTATCTCCTATTCCGATCAGAAAATAAAAAAACGAAATCAAAAATGGTTTCGTTTTTTTTGGAATAAATAGTTTTTAAAGATCTCCTTCTCTCCACTTTTCTTATGTAGAATAAATAAGCCAAAGCGCTTACTTAGTGATGATTACTGAGGGTCATTTTAAAATTTAATTTCGGGAATTCGGTGTTTGGAATTTGGAATTTGGGATTTGAGATTATAAATTTGGAATATTGGCATAGAATTTGAAATATAAAAATGTCTGAAACCTATTTTTAACCTCGCAAAAAAACATACTATGACTTTACGTATACTTTTCCAAAACAATACACGACCTTCTACTATGGAAATTTTTTCTCTTGATGGAGAGTTGTTATGTAACGAGCAAATCACTAGTATGCATCAGGCGGTGAATGTATCTTCCTTAAGTAAAGGAACTTATTTACTTAGAGTTTCTAATACAGAAAAAACAATGACCTCCAAATTTGTAGTTCATTAATCAAATCCTCATTTATTTTTTTGCAAGTCATCATTATGGATGACTTTTTTATTTTATAACAACTCATTTCTTAAGATGAATAAAGAAGAAAAGGATTCTGATTAAATTTCAAAAACAAAAACACCAATTCATATTATCTACTATATTTACAGCTCATTAATTTTTTTTACATGAAAAAACTCATCCTATTCTCTTTTCTATTATTTCCAGCACAACTTTTTTCTCAAAATAAAATCCCCTTGCACACTTATCCAACTTCACGGAAAGAAGAAATTTCAGACAACTATTTTGGCACTAAAGTAACCGATCCATATCGTTGGTTAGAAGATGATCATTCTGCAGAAACTGCGAATTGGGTTCTTGAGCAAAATGGGAATACAGAAGATTATATTAGAAGAATTCCATTTCGGGATCAAGTAAAAACGGAAATGACTCGTATGTGGAATTATACAAAATACACAACCCCAACAAAGGAAGGTCGTTATTATTTATTCTATAAAAATGACGGTTTACAGAATCAAAGTGTACTGTATATTCAGAAGGGAATAAATGGCAATCCTGAAATTCTAATCAATCCAAATACACTGAACGACCAAGGAACTTCTTCATTGGGAACTGTTGAATTATCTAGGAGTCAAAAATATGTCGCATATAGTGTCTCCAAAGCTGGAAGTGATTGGCAAGATATTTATGTAATGGAAATAGAAACTAGAAAAGTTTTACCTGATGTAATTTCTTACTCTAAATTTTCATCAATAACATGGAAAGGCGATGAAGGGTTTTATTATAGCGGATATGACAAACCTTTAAATAGTGACCATACACTATCCGATAAAACAGAAAATCAAAAAATATTTTACCATAAAATTGGTAGCTCTGCAAATGGAAACACGGTTGTGTATCAAGACCCTTCGCATCCATTACGTTATAAAAGTGCTTGGCTTGCACGCAATCAAAAATGGATGATTTTGAATGTATCAGAAGGCACAAGTGGGAATGAATTATTATTTGCTAATGTGGATGGCAAGAAAGACAAAATTGCTTTTAAAACTTTATCAGCAGGCTTTGAATTTAATCAAGATGTAATAGATATAGTCAAGGATAAATTTTTAGTGTATACCAATCAAGAAAACCCAAACTATTCTGTTAAGTTATTAGACACTAATGGAAATTGGGAAGATTTCATTCCAGCAACAGATCACAAATTAGATGCTGTAAGTTGTATCGGCGATAGAATATTTTGCACCTATCTAGTAAATGCGGTTTCAAAAGTAGATGTATACAATCTTTCTGGCAAATTTATCCAAACACTAAAAATGGATGAGTTAGGCACTGTAAGTGGGTTTGGTGGCAATCTCCTTGGTGGCGATTTACTAGAGAACAATACATTTTATTCTGTAACTACTTTTAATCATCCACCAAGTTTTTATAAATATGATCTTACAAAAGATGTGAGTTCGCCATATACAATAATTGATAAACAACCTAACCTTGGTAACACGACGCAAAAGACCAAAGCTACTGTTGTTGATCAACAATGGTTTACCAGTAAAGATGGTACTCGAGTTCCAATGTTTATTTACCATAGATCAGATGTTGATTTAACTAAAGGAAATCTACCCGTATTTATGTACGGCTATGGCGGCTTCAATATTTCATTAACACCAACTTATAGTATTCCAATAAGTTATTTTGTACAAAAAGGTGGTGTATATGTTTTGGTCAATTTGAGAGGAGGAAGTGAGTTCGGAGAAGATTGGCATAAAGGTGGCATGTTAGCAAATAAACAAAATGTATTTGATGACTTTATTGGTGCCGCTGAATATTTAATTGCACAAGGCATTACCACAAAAGATAAAATTGCAATACATGGTAGAAGTAATGGCGGTTTGCTAGTAGGCGCATGCATGACGCAAAGACCCGACTTATTTAAAGTGGCTTTGCCAGGAGTTGGTGTATTGGATATGTTGCGTTACCATAAATTTACAGTTGGCTGGGGATGGGCAGTTGAATATGGAAGTAGCGACAAGGCAGAAGATTTTAAATATTTGTATAAATATTCGCCATTGCACAATATCGGTAGAGGTATGAAAGCCCCTGCAACATTAATTACAACTGCTGATCATGATGACCGTGTTGTACCTGCACATTCCTTTAAATTCGCTGCTACTTTACAAGAAAAAAATATGAACGACAACCCAATATTAATTCGAATAGATACACAAGCTGGTCATGGTACTGGCAAGTCAACCACAAAACAAATTGACGAATGGACTGATGTGATGAGCTTTGTGATGTATCATTTAGGTATGGATGTGAACAATTAATTTGTTGCTCCTATTCAAAGTATAGAACTTCGAAGATTAGCTAACAATTTCGAATAAAAAAAAGTGGTCTACTTATGAAGTAGACCACTTTTTTTTATAACTATAATTTCTACTCTTAAATATCCGTCGCTTCTCCGTAAGCCATAGCAGTAGCTTCTTTCACAGCTTCACTTAATGTTGGATGTGGGTGAACGGTATTCAATACTTCTTTATACGTAGTTTCTAAAGTACGTCCTAAAACAGCTTCAGCAATCATGTCTGTAACACCGCTACCTATCATGTGTGTGCCTAACCATTCGCCATATTTTGCATCGTAAATTACTTTTACAAAGCCGTCTGTATTACCTGCTGCTGCTGCTTTACCGCTAGCAACAAATGGGAATTTTCCTACTTTAATTTCATAGCCAGCATCCTTAGCTGCTTTCTCCGTCATACCAACACTAGCTATTTCTGGGTGACAATACGTACAACCTGGAATATTATTGTAATCAATTGGTGTAGGTTTATGTGTGCTTTTCTTTTCCATGTAAGCAATATTTTCAGCACATACTATCGCTTCTTTGCTAGCAACGTGAGCCAATGCTTGTCCTGGGCTTACATCGCCAATCGCATAAATACCTGGAACATTGGTTTGTCCAAATGCATCCACTACTACCCTGCCTTTATCAGTGATCACACCGGCTTGTTCCAAACCAATATTTTCAATATTGCAAACCACACCAACTGCACTTAATACAATGTCGGCTTCCAAAATGACATCACCACTTGCAGTTTTTACTTTCGCTTTTACGCCAGCACCACTTGTATCCACACTTTCTACTGAAGCATTGGTCATGATGGTCATGCCTTGCTTTTTAAAACTTTTTTCTAATTCTTTTGATACATCTTCATCTTCAACTGGAACGATACGTGGCATAAATTCAACTATAGTTACTTTGGTTCCGATGCTATTATAAAAATAAGCAAACTCTACACCAATGGCTCCACTTCCTACTACTATCATGGTTTTAGGCTGAACGGGTAAAACCATGGCTTCACGATAGCCAATAATTTTTTTACCATCGATAGGTAAATTTGGTAGGGCACGAGCTCTACCACCAGTAGCAATAATAATGTGTTTGCAATCATACGTCGTAGCCTTTCCATCACTTGATGTTACATCTACTTGCCCTTTGCTTTTAATTTTACCATAACCCATAATGACATCAATTTTATTTTTTTTCATTAAAAATTGAACGCCTTTACTCATTTTATCTGCCACTCCCCTACTACGTTTTACCATACCAGAAAAATCTGCTGTTGGATTTTCTAAAAGAACACCATAATCTGATGCGTGTTTAGCATATTCAAATACTTGCGCTGATTTCAATAAAGCTTTGGTTGGAATACAGCCCCAATTGAGACAAATACCTCCTAAACTTTCCTTCTCAATTATCGCTGTTTTGAAACCCAATTGTGAAGCGCGTATTGCAGCTACATAACCACCAGGACCAGCACCTATTACTATTACGTCGTAATTCATTGTTCTATTTTTTTGATTAATGATTAAAAATACTTTTTTTACAACACGAATTGTATTTTCAAAAGAGCGTCGCAAAAGTAGGTAAAAGCAATTTAAATCTTGTTCCTTTTTTCCCATAAAATAAGGCTAAACCAAAAATGGAATGGATGAAATAGTTTTTAGCTGTGCACGAGTTGCGGCAACGATTGAATGGAAATCCTTTTTTGCTTGCTCTGAAGCAAAAAAGATTGGAGTGAAAGCGTGCTTGCCGCCCAAATAATACTAAGGATACATTTATTTTTTTTGCATAAAATAAATAGTATTCCTATTTGTAATTCCATTATTTCTACCTTACTTTTGCCACGTTAATAAAAAAACATGAATAACAATAACACTACCGATTTCATTGACAATCCCGTTGATATAGAATTAAACAAACCTTCTAAATCAAGGTTCTTGTTCCATTTAGGTTTTTTTAGTCTTCTATTATTTGCCATAGGTTGTAACTATGGTTTATGGACTCGTTCTTTCAAAAGTACGGAGAAAATAGAAGTTCCTGAAAGCACTAAAAATACACCAAAGTATAAATAAGCTAACTTCAGGCATGATCAAATGCCAATATGATACAGCCGTTGTAGTATTAAGTTATAACGGCAAAGATTTACATCAACTTTTTTTCCCTGAACTCATTCAAGAAGCGCAAGGCAAATATGATGTCGTGCTAATCGACAATGCCAGCACGAATGATACAGCAGCCTATGTTCGCGAACATTTTCCCAGTGTACAAATCGTAACTATACCTGTTAATCATGGCTTTGCACATGGCTATTATGAAGGGTTGCAACAAATTGATGCAAAATATTATGTGTTACTCAGTGCCGATTTCGAAATCACAAAAAACTGGTTTCAACCTTTGCATTCTTTAATGCAAAAACATACAGACATTGCGGCATGTCAACCCAAAATAAAATATTACAAAGACAAAACAAAATTTGAATACGCAGGTGCTGGTGGTGGCTTCATCGACAAATGGGGTTACTTATTTTGTAGAGGGCGAATCTTTTTTACAATTGAAGAAGACTTTGGGCAATACAATAATACGATTGAAACTTTTTGGGCTGGCGGTGGTTGTATGTTTGTGCGAGCAGATGTCTATCATACATTGGGTGGCCTAGACAAAGATTTATATGCCCACATGGAAGAAGTAGATATGTGTTGGCGAATGAAGAATGCTGGACACCGAATTGCTTATTGTGGCAGCAGTACGGTTTACCATATTGGAGGCAGTGTGATCAGTTATGGCAGTCCACAAAAAATATTTTACAATTATAGAAACAGTCTGGTTTTATTATTAAAAAATCTACC
>CANJRV010000130.1 GCA_947476825.1 Bacteroidota bacterium
TCGGGACTCCTATGAATAAAACTTTATGCTTGTATCGGAGATGTTTAAATTTTTCTTTGAAAGGAGACTAAACAATTAGCCTCCCTTCTCCGAAGTTTTTTTCCTTAACCACAAAGCTAAACAACTAAATCAAAATAACAAATACTCCTATTAGTAGTCGGGCTACAAGTATCGATTAGTGTTAAAAATGGCCAGCATCAAACTCTGCGTAGAATTGAGTTCAGTCCCTGATAGAAGTCTAGCCATTGAAAATTGTTTATTGATTTTATTGTGTCTTTTTGGTTGAGATATTATTTTACAATTCCTATTTCATATTCTATGTCATCTTTCCATATTTTATAAATTCTGGATAATAATTTTCGAGCAATAACGACAATTGCTCTTTTCTTTGTTCGGCGATTGTCTTTAATTAATTCATTATATTTTTTAGTAAGTGCTGGATCTAATCGAATAGCTACCCATGCTCCTTCAATTAATAATGAACGAATTTCTTTATGACAACGAACCGTCATTTTTCCTTTATGTATTTGTTCACCGCTAGAAAATTCACTTGGGCATAATCCAATGTAGCTATTGAATTTATTAAAGTTGTCAAAGCGATTTATGTCCTGTATTTCCGTGAGCATAGTCATCGCAATAATTAATCCAATACCAGGAGCAGTGGTAATTTTATCATACTTGTTTTTATATTTCTCGTTTTGCGATAATTCTCGGATAACTTTTGTAAGGCTATACATTTTTTTTCTCAAGCCCCTTACATCTTCCACATTATACTGAATAACTCGTTGTGTATTTAAATTGTCAATGGTAAGATTGTCAAGCCAAAGTAGAAAGTTATTTGTCCAATAACCTTTATCGTGTTCTGGTGGAATCTTAATTCCTTGCGTATTTAAGCAGGCCTTAATCATATTTTTCTTAGACCGTATATCTGATTGTAAACGCTTACGATACCGAATCAAATTGCGATCAGCTTCACCGTCTTGTGCTGGTACATAAATTGGTTTCAACAATCCTTTGGAAAAGGCTTCACCCAGTCGACGGGAATCTGTAGTATCTGTTTTACTAAGTATGCCTTTGTTAGTTTGAGGAACATCCGCAGCATTCACCACAATGCATTCAATCCCTAAGGATGTTAAGGAGCGTTGTACTGAAAATCCGCAAAACCCAGCTTCATAACATGCTTTATAAGTTCCTCCTGGATAGTTAGTTAGTAAGTGTTTCAATAGTACTTCTTCATCACTAAGCTGATGGAAGCTCTTCACGAAGGTGCCATCTACA
Organism: Bacteroidota bacterium; assembly: GCA_947476825.1. Lineage (GTDB taxonomy): Bacteria > Bacteroidota > Bacteroidia > Chitinophagales > Chitinophagaceae > OLB11. The sequence continues at coordinate 1,279 of CANJRV010000130.1, forward strand.
TAAATGCTAGTGTTCCAACTTTTTTTGTGAACATCTAAACCACAATAAATGGTTGATCCCGAAAAATTAACTCTCTCTGGAGTTTTGTCTTTTGTTTGTTTTACATTTGTACTCAGCATAAAAAGTGTGTTTGTTGTTTATAAATTATTTGATGCTAAATTAATTTAGACATCTCAAACAACATTCACACCTTTTTATTACATGGATACTCTGCGATTTAATATTCGCAGACATGATTTCGGAAGGAGGACACTCTTCGAGGAATAAATTGATGAACTATCTACCCCATTCACTAGGATTCTCGCGCCAAGATTTTAAATGCTCAACTTCACTTTCTGTTATCTTATTTTTTTGCAATGCCACTTCAATTAATGCAGAATAATTACTCAAGCTAATGACAGGAATATTTGCTTTTGCAAATAAGTCTTCGGCAGTGGTAAATCCATAATTAAATACACTCGCCAAACCAATCACGTTAGCCCCAGCTTGCTGAATAGCCACTACTGCTTCCATACTGCTTTTACCCGTACTGATTAAGTCCTCAATGACGACTACTTGTTCACCAGCTTCCAACACGCCTTCTATTTGGTTGCCCATGCCATGTTCCTTAGGTTTTGACCTGACATAAATAAAAGGCAAGCTCAATAAATCAGATACCAATGCACCATGCGGAATGCCCGCAGTTGCTACGCCTGCAATGACTGTCGCATTTGGAAATTCTGTAAATACAGCATTCGTCAATTCGCTTTTTATATAATCACGAATATGCGGATAAGAAAGGATTTTACGGTTATCGCAATAGATAGGACTACGCCATCCGCTAGCCCAAGTGAATGGGTTTTGTGGATTTAATTTTACTGCATTAATTTGCAACAGTTTTTCAGCTACAGCATATTCTCTTTTCATAAGTGCGCAAACCTACATAGTGAATGTTGAATATACAAATTCGAGGCAAATGATTAAAATAATAATTCAAAACAAACGCATTTACTTAGTCAATAATCTAGAAGCATTTCAACAGGAATATGGCTTGAAGGCTGCTTTTATTCTATTTAGTTGTAATGCCCAAAAGGCATCCGATATTGTAAATCAATTGCTGATTTCTGAAATGAAAGACGCTGTTATAGTTGGTGATATAGAAGAAAATATACATCATTTCAAATCTGCATTTGAATTAATAGTTGCTGCTGGCGGCGTGGTATACAATAGCAGTGGTGAAATACTATTTATTTATAGAAAAAAGAAATGGGATTTACCGAAAGGAAAATTGGATGAAGGCGAAGATATACCAACCTGTGCCATACGAGAAGTGATGGAGGAGACTGGCATCAAAGCGGTGAGCATTGTTAGACCTTTATGTAACACCTATCATTTATACATTGATGGTGACATGAAACTAAAAGAAGTATTTTGGTTTGTGATGCAAACTCAACATAGAACACTGCATCCGCAACATGCCGAAGAAATACAAAAAGCAGTATGGGTAAATAGAGGCAATATTCATATCCAATTGTACAAATCTTATGAGACCATTTCGGATATTTTTATGTTGTTGTAGGTAAGTATTCAAAGCTAAATTGATATTCAAAAATATTACACCACAAATAAAACTTTCTCCCCAAGAAGCCGTTTTATTTCATCTAAATATGTAATTTGCACCGAGGAAGAAATAGCTTAAAATTCTTCCTTACCGTTAGGATGAAATTAAAGGATAGTATAAAAGATTTAGCCAAAGAAGATAGGCCAAGAGAAAAATTAGTAACACGTGGCATTGATTCATTATCCAATATAGAATTGCTTGCCATACTGATTAATACTGGCACCAAAGGAAATAGTGCTATCGACATTGCAAAAGAAATTCTTTCTAAAAGTGGTCAAAATTTATTGGAATTAAGTAAGCTCACTTTGATTGATTTTTTAAAAATAAAAGGCATGGGCGAAAAAAAAGCAGTGACCTTATTAGCCGCATTGGAATTGGGCAAACGCCGACAATTATCTTCTGCATTAGAAAAACCACAAATCAATTCCAGTAGAGATTCTTACAATATTTTAGTGACTTATTTTCTCACTAAAAATGCTGAAGAATTTTATGTCATTTTTCTCAATACCAATAACAGAGTGGTGAGTGTACAAAGTATAAGTAATGGTGGCATAACTTCTACGGTTGTTGATAGTCGCATCATCTTTAAAAAAGCATTAGAGCTTTCGACCGTTACGCAAATTATCATCGCGCACAATCATCCTTCTGGAAATTGCACACCGAGTGAAGCAGATAAAAAATTAACGCAAAAAATTAAAGAAGCTGGGCAGTTCATCGACATCAAATTATTGGATCATATTATAGTAGGAGCCAATCAATATTTTAGTTTTGCCGATGAAGGTCTTTTATAAATTGGATAAATCTATCTCTTCACCAACTGCCAGTAGATGTAGTTTGATTCCTGCTTTTGCAAATACATCTTTAGCCGCTTCATGGTTTATTTTTATATAACCAAATGTATCATAATGAACGCCAACGACTGTAGTTGTTTGTACAAATTGAGCTGCCCGTACAGCATCTTGTATACCCATGGTAAAATTATCGCCAATAGGCAATACTGCAAATTGAAGTTTAGCCCACAGTGGAATTAATTGCATATCCATAGTCAATGCCGTATCGCCGCTATAATAAAAACTTTGCTCATTTGCTGTGATGATAAATCCCATAGGATTGCCTCCATAACTTCCATCAGGCAACATGCTACTATGCTGTGCTACTGTAAATTTGACGGTAAAAAAATCAAATGCTCTTTCACCGCCCAAATTCATTGGATGTGTGTTGGTAACACCCTTTGCATGAAGCCATTCGTGAATTTCCCAAGTACAAATTACCGTGGCACCAGTTCGTATAGCAATAGCTTCTGCATCCAAAATATGATCGGCATGTCCATGTGAAATAAAAATATAATCCGCTTTTATTTCATCCACCTGAATAGCAGCCGCCAATTCATTTCCCGAGATATAAGGATCAAATAAAAGATGCTTATTATTTATTTCTACTGCAAAACAGGAATGTCCGTAAGAGGTAAATTTCATGGTTATTTCTATTAGGAAGCCAAGGTAATACAAATTTTATTTAAGTATTTATAAAAAAGAAACCTTACTGCCGACTTGTCTGAACCACTAATTTGCACAGATTAATTGGCAACGCAAATGCCCAACTATCGTTGGTAAAATAATCTAGGTAAAGAGCGTTATCTGAGACTGTCTGAACCATTAGTTTTCGGGTTCTGACAATGGGTAGGGTTTGCATTACTCAATGATTACTTTCTTCACTGCATTCTTAAATTTTAAATAATAAATACTCTTAGCAAATCTTGAAACATCAATCTCATTTTCTTTTGTAGATAAAATAAGTTGACCTACAGAATTATACAATTGATATATCCATTTTGTACCACGCAATGAATGAATATAGAGCTTGGTTGATACCGGATTCGGATACACCAGCAATTCGTTTTGTACACCCTCCACCTCATGCGTAGCAAGTGGATAGCACTCTCTAGCACCTAGCGCATAATTGGGCATGCAGGGCGGTGTACCTACACCGCCATAATGAAATACAGAATCTAATCTTAAACAACGAGGGCAAAAATTACACCCTGCTCCTTTTATATCTGGGTTGTCAATGCGACTCATCTGTTTGCTGAGTCCTCCGTAATTACCTATGTATATTTTATTATCAAGTCCAGTATATGCCGTTTCATAATCTTGGGATTTTAGATAGCTTGTATCTAATCCTGCTACATGAAACCAAGTATTGTCTTGCAAATCATATTGATAAATATTGGACATGCTGATTACATACAAAAATTTACCATTGGGAGAAAATGCCAAACCTACAGATAAATGTTCTGTAATTGTTGTATCGCTTGGTATATGTTGTGACCCAATTGGCATTATTATTTCTTTGGGATTACTCAATACCCCCCAACATCTATCAAAGTCAGCAATAAATATTTTTCCAGTTGAACTTCCATGCGATGTACTAGCATATTGGCTTCCATTGCTATTAAAAGTACTTTGCCCTCTTATATCCCAACCACCCCATACGGGCATACGCGTCAACTTAAGCTAATCTCAGTCGATACTATTTCTTACTGACGGATTTTTTTTCAACTTTATTTTGAGTGTCAACTTTATTTTGTCTGGCTGGAATTTTTTTTATTCGTTGTAGGATAAATGTATTCTTGTCTTCGATTACCCATTCCATTTCTTCTCCTTTTTCAATTTGACTTGCTTCCGCAACGGCTGCGGGAAAGTTTACATAAAATGATTTTGTAGCACCTCTTTCTACTCGTTGGATTTTTACTTGATAGCCCATGTATATTGTTTTAATGATGACAAATATATAAGAATTTATTTAATAGTATATATACTATTAATTGTATTTTTACATTTATGATACTATCCTGTAATAGCTTCCAGCATTTAGGCTTAAGCGAATCCATGCTCAATACATTAGCTATTGAATTAAAGTTTATCAAGCGATTAAGAAAACTAAACGCATTGGATTATATCCAGTTGCTGATTTTTAATTGTTCTAAAAATATGGTGAGCTATAATACAATGGCAAGTACAACTTTAGGTAACGAGGCAAAGTCTGTTTTAAAGCAATCTCTTCATAAGGCGATGAGAAAAACAACGTTTCTTTTATTCATTCAATCGGTTTTTAATAAATTAGTACAGGCTAAACTTGGTATCTCTTCAACAACATTCAATAGCAGATTCAAGAGAATAATTATTCAAGACAGTACAATCATTAAAATCCCAAAAGAGCTTTTTAAAATTTATTCCGGTGTGAGCAATGGAATTACACAAGTTTCCAATGCAAGGATTCAAGTAGCCATAGATATCCTTTCCAATATTTTCACACTCTTATCAATAGATTCCTATTCCATTAATGATATATCAGCCGCCAATAGATTAGCACTCCGTGCAGGGGATCTCGTACTTAGGGACAGGGGATACTGCTCCATTGTTGAGATAAAAAGAATATTGGAATCTGGGGCGGATTTTATTTATAGATATTCTCACTCTTTTATATACTACCATATAAAAACTGGAGAACCAATTGATCTATATAAATTACTCCTGCACAAACGCAAGCTAAAAATAGAAGTTAGATTAGGCGGACCAGATGGGCAAATCGTAACCTTATTAGCACATAAAGTAAAAGAGGAAATTGCAAATAGAAGAAGGGAGAAATTAAAGAAAACGGCAAAACATAAGCCAAGTCAGGAAGTGTTAAGATTACTATCTTGGTCTATCTTCTTCACTTCTATTAAGGATGAAGATATAAAATTTGAGGAAGTTTTTAATCTTTATAAATTAAGATGGAGAATAGAAATTTTGTTTAAGGCATTAAAAAGTCACTTGAATCTCAATAAAATTCACAATGTCCCCGAAAACCAACTTAAATTTATCATTATAGCAAAGATGATGCTTGCAGTAATAATAGTCCAGTTTATTTATGAGAATTTAGGTCGGCAATTATATAAAAATACAGAAAATGAAATTAGTATTCTTAAGCTAACAAGATACATAACTGATAACATGCATGAATTAGGAAAATTAATTATCATAGCGAACAGGCAGCTGTTTATACGTTGTGAGTTGGTTAGAAAAATTGAAAAATATTGTACCTATGATGCCAGGCATGATAGAGAAAATTATGAACAGCA
>CANJRV010000131.1 GCA_947476825.1 Bacteroidota bacterium
CAGCCCAAAGACTGGGATTCTAAACGCGCCAAAGTAATTGGTCGCTCTCACGAAGCACGTGAATTCAATGATTACATTGATTCCGTGATCACCCGAACTCGCCAAAAGTACAGCGAGCTTATTACCATGTACGATACCGTTACTCCGCAACTTTTGCGTGATGCGGTACTCGGAGTAAACACTGCAAAAGCCAAAATGATTATTGAAATTTGGGAAGACCACATTGAGGGACTTCGTAAATTAATTGGCAAAGAAAGTACCTACGCCACTTGCCAAAAGTACAATGCTGCTAAAAATCATTTCTCGAATTTTATAAAAATCAAATACAAAGTAAGAGATGTGCCGATTAAATCAATCGACCACTATATGGTTTCTGAATTTGGTATTTATTTGAAAACGGAAAAGGGTTGCAATTTCAATACAACGAATAAGTTCCTTCAAAATCTTAACAGGATAACGCATCGCTGTCTTCGTCATGGCTGGATTATAAAGAATCCATTTGCTGGCAAGTCTAACCGTGAAAGAAGTTGAACGCCCCTATTTAACTGAAGAGGAATTAAAGTTAATTATGGAATACACCTCTTCAATTGACAGGCTAATAAAAGTTAGGGATTTCTTTGTGTTTTCATGCTTCACTGGATTGGCTTATGCAGATGTTAAAAAATAAAAATGCTGTGGGATTGAAAAAAATGAAGCTTGGTAAATCCTTTTTTTTTGAATTGTACCATGCTTTCCTGATATTATAGTTTTGAAGCTTTCTACAACATTTTGCTTAAATTCCATTATCGTGCAGTTCAAAGGTTTTTCCTAACTTTTTATTTGTGTAAATTGTCAACATAAGCGAACTAAAATTAATTAAAAATAGAAGAGTGTTTCCAATAATTATTTGTAGCTTGAATAAGTGTAATTTACATGAATGACGTAAAAATAAACATTCTATAATGAAATGGAATTTTAAAATACCATTATCATCCTATTTTAACTTGATGTCAGATTAAATCAACACTAATTCAGTTTAGGTTCTCTATTCTTTAAAGTACTTTCCGCTTAGATCAATTTTATCTAACACTTCATGTATCAATTTTTTATTGGCAATCCTCAAAATCCAATCTTCAGGAATTGATTCATACCCATAATACAACCCCGACAAAGCACCTGTTAATGCTGCAATTGTATCTGTGTCGCCTCCAAGGTTAACCGCTTTTAAAACAGATTCTTTATAATTTTCTGAATTCAAAAAACACCAAACAGATGCTTCTAGAGTGTATAATACATAGCCAGTAGATTGTATTTCTGTTTCTGGTAATGCATGAAATTGATGATTGAATAATTTACTGAATTGTTCTTGAAATGGGACCTGATCGTCTTCAGTTTCTGTTATTCGCCAGCCAAATTTAATATACCCAGCAGCATTATTTGCAGCCTCTTGCTTTCCCTTTCCTTCTAAAATGGCCCGTAGCATTTTAACATAATACATGCAACAAAGATGGCAAAGAGCATGTCGATGAGTAATCCTGCTCCCCATTATCATATGAACAATAGATTTTGAAATGTCTTCTGCGAATGCATAAGGTACGCACCTCATTAAGCTTCCGTTACCTGCAGATCTCTCATCTGATAGTCCAGAATTTTTCAGACTTACTCCTTCCATGATATTGTTTAAAGCAGCTCTTGTTGTAATGCCGATATCAAATACTTCTCCGTGAGGAGTCATGTAATTATGATTATACCATTTTAAAAATAAATTGGCTAAATTTTTTGTAGTGCCTTTGTTATGAATGTTTTCCAGCACGCATAGCATCATCGAAGTGTCATCGCTCCATGTCCCAGGCACTTGATTGTAGGTGCCATAGCCAACCATATCAATAGCAGGATTTTCAATCATTCTGGACCTGCTGGAAAATTCATACGGTACGCCTAACGCATCTCCAACAATAAATCCCCAAATCGCATCTTTAATATTCATCTTGTTTTTTTATTGATTTATAAAATAATATACACAGTATGTCGCAACCACAATGCAAGGTCTTCAGTAAGTAATTCGCCGAATCTATGGCATCCGGATCTTGTGTAATAGGTAATTATAGAGTAGTTGAGCGCCTCTGAAATTTGGCGACCAAACAAAGTGATTTTCTTCAATTGTTCGTTCGCGTAAAAACGCAGTTAGATTCAATGTATCGGTCAGCATCAAAGTATTTAAAAAGTCTATGGTCTTATGAGATTTTTTATTCCAACCCATTCTTAATTGTTCAGGATAAAGCGAATTGTCATTTGATATTCTTGCAATAAGCTGCTCTAGTTGATGTTTGTATACTACATATCCATACGTTGGCAAAAGCAAGTCATCATATTCTGCATAACGTTCAAACTTTTTACTTTCTCTTAGTAATGTAGTGACATCTATTTTATCGTAAAGGGCATAAATGCTTAGTGTAAACAATAGAGAGGCGTAGTTTAATTCTGGTAATTGATGCAATACATCGTTCAAATCAGGAATATTATTTACAGCTTCATCTGTGAGGTAGTCTCCATACATATGGCAAAGCACAAGGGGTTTAGTATCATTAATATATATAATACAATGATGTAGGGTATCGTCATTAACCTGTACGCAAAAATTATGTCCGAATAAATTGGTTAACTCAGCTGTTGATTTATTGTCGAAATATTGCTGTTTAATTTCAGTTCTGTCTAATGCATCCTTTAATGTAATCATAAAAATAGGTATGCGGCAAATGTAATGTGTTCATTATGTAATCTATTTACAATCCATTTTAAGCATTGTTGTCTTAAGACTGTAAAAAGATTACAAACTTCAAAACTATGTTTGCATCTCTTCCACATTCTCACTTCTTAAAATAATATCATTATGTTTGATTTTAATTCAAATGAAAGCCCCATTCTTGATGCAACTGAATCAATTTATGAAAGTGCAAAAGATTCATCACTTTATAAGGCAACAATTAATAATCTATCTGCAGAGATAATAACTGTAGCTGATTTTTTAGGATGTTCTAAAGAGCAAGCTGTGTTATTATCTGTTATGATTCATATTCATTTAGAAGATGAAAATGTAAGTATGAAAACAATTCTGGAGTATATTGGACTCAGAAAATCGAGTGCATTAATTATTAATAAGGTATTAATTCCTCTTGTAGAAAAAGAATGGATAACTCCTAAAAAGGATATAAGATTAAATCCACTTACCGAATATTCAATCAATAATAAATTAATTCGTTCTGTGCTAAAAGGTAAGTTAGAAATTAATGGGGAAGTATCTATCGAAAATTCATATCAGCTTATTGTACACTTTAAAAAGAAATTGAATGAAAGAATCAATAATCTCATTTCATACAAACAATTTATAAATTGGTCTCGAGAATTGATTCTGCAAAATGAACGTATTGAACTATGTGTTTTTATTAACAAACTAAAAATTCCTCTAGAGGATAGGGTCTATTTTTTATATGTGTGCACTCAATTTTTTTACGGCCAAGAAGATTGTGCTTGTGATGACATAATAAGAGACTTTATGCCACCTATAGATCAGCAATATAAGCTTAGAAATTCTTTTAAAAATGGGACCAATTATTTACTAACAGGAGGTTTTTTAAAAGAAACAATAGGGAATGATTTATTTGGCGGAAAAACATTTCTAATAACAGAAAAAGCTGTACGTTCATTTGATAAAAATGCTGTAGTTAATACTAGTAAAACTGAAGGATTGTGCGAGCATCTGCAGCCTGCTCGTATTTTGGAACGAAAAATGATTTTTGAATGTAAGGATCAAATTATGGTTAACAAGCTACATAAAATGCTGAACAAAGATCATTTTAAAAGCTTGACGGATAGATTGCAAGATCAAGGCATGAAGAAGGGGATTAGTATTCTGTTATATGGAGAATCAGGTACTGGTAAAACTGAAACCGTCTATCAGCTTGCTAAAACAAGTAATCGATGTATTATGATGGCTGATGCTAGTAAAATTAGAAGCAAATGGGTTGGGGAAACAGAAAAAAACATGAAAGCGTTGTTTAATGAATACAGAAATGCCCTTAAAGTATATAATGAAGTGCCAATTTTGATGTTTAATGAGGCAGATTCGATTTTAGGAATTCGTAATACTGTAAGTGATCGAAAAGATCAATTTGAAAATGTGATGCAAAATATTCTATTGGAGGAATTAGAAAATTTTGAAGGCATATTTATAGCCACCACCAATATGGTGGATAATTTAGATAAAGCCTTTGACAGAAGGTTTTTATATAAATTACGTTTTGATAAGCCTGGTGCAAACACGGTAGCACAAATTTGGAAGTCCAAATTTCCAGATGTCCCAATGACAATCTTAAAACGTATCTGTTCTAAAATTTCGCTCAGCGGTGGGCAGATTGAAAATATACGAAAGAAGGTTTCTGTTGATGCCATCTTGGACGAAAAGGTTAGAATTACGGAGTCATATCTTTTTCAATTAGCTGAGCAAGAGACTATTTTAGAGAAAAAACAGTATAGAGAAACGATAGGTTTTAAACGCTAAAATCAATGATAAATCGATGGCATCTTGAATAAAGTAACCCCATGTTTTATGAATCAGTTAAAATGAATTACGTGGTATTAGGCTTATTGCAATACGGCTTACATATTTTTGAAATGATTGATGTGTATTCATCGTTGTATTGAGGTAAGGAGTTTTTATAGTGTAATAGATTACCTTAGTCCCCAATGATGTGCAATAATAACCATGGCCATTGTATCTAAACGGCAATAATGTAGTAGTTGGTTTTTGATTTCATCTTTTTGAGTGGTTGTCAATAAATCATCGAAGCGTATTCGGTGGTATGCTCTCATCGCTTGTGTGCCACCACTAACAACATCATCGTCTGCTAGTTCGTCAGATTGGGTAGTTAATGTTTCATAGGGGTCTATTACCATGCCAAGATGATCTGTTGCAGCATATTGTTTGAAAAATGGAATCTCTTGAAGGTAAGGGTTGTGGTTCCAAATGGCTGGGAGCACTTTTTTAATGGATGTCTGCCCCTTCATATAAGGATGAAAGTAAAGATCGATTGTCATTCTGTTCATGTCAATCAATCGACCTTCTCTCGTTGTTTGTTTGTTTTTATCGCTTGTCATGCGGAGTAGCCAATCGCTAAGAGCTTTATTTTTATGTTCAAATAATTCCATTTGAGAATGGATTGTTTTTAAAACTGTATTTTCATGTGTGGCCCACATAAAAGGGGTGCCTTCATTGCCAATGGCTTCCATTAACGATGTTGCGAATTCGAAATTTGGAAAGGTTTCTCCGGTATGTATCCATTCCTTATGCTCTGGAATAGCCCCAGGGTGCTTAATCGTATGACAACTCCACTGGAAAGCGATTAATTCATAAGGTCGCATCCCTTGATGGAATGGGATAGCGCCTGTATAGGTTTCGAAATCAATAAAGTGCAATGGATAAGTTAATTTCTCGATGCGGGATTGCATCTCAGCGGATATCCACTCTTCGTTTTTCTTGGTGTATTCTAATTGAATTAATTGTCTTTCGCCCCTTTTTCCTATTTCGCCATTTTTATTTTTAAGTTTATCAAGATCGATATCCCAAAGTGATGTTTTTTCTTCTTTAATTAATACATCAAAATAAGACTGATTACTCTCATCCTTAATTACTGTGCCAAAATACAAATCAAACAATGAATTTGCCTCAATAGCCAAATCACCCCAGCACTCCTTATAGCCATTAAGTAAGTGATTACTTGTATTAAATTCACAACTTTTACAATTTTTATTGATATGAAAATGGCTTGATGTAATTCCCTCATCTAGAATATGTAAAAATAGGTTAGCCCTTTCTTTTATAATGGGAAGGATTTTAATCACTTCAGCTGTTACGGACATATAATCCAATATGCCATCTTTTTGAAGCTGATTAATGTAGGTGTCTTTCTCCTTGTGCTGCTCATATTTAAAAACTATGGTAGGTTTTTTGAATTTCGGTTGCTGTTGTGTGATAATTTCTTTTATCTCCTTTTGAGAATCTGCACTTGACGAAGCAGTGAACCATCCAGCTAATCCGTCTATCTGAGTTCTTTTAGCTTTGTCGGGCATCAATAACAAACATTCGACAGAAAATTGTGGGTAGGCTTCGGTTAACACTAGGTATTGAAAGGCGACGTCTTCAATGTATTTTTCTAATTTGTTTTTTTGTTTAGCGGCATCTTCTGCTGAATGATGAGATTTCGCTTTCACTTCGATCAGTTCAAGTCGGTTGCCAGTCTTCTTGAGTATATCGATTCTAATTATTTTTTGCCCTGATTGAATGGCTGCTTCAAATAAGATACAGTTATCTTGTTTGAGATAATTCTGTGTTTTAGCAACGCTTTCAGTTGTGGAACCTGCAATTTCAATGCCTTCTGGAAATAATAAGGTAGCCATATGCCCAACGATATGTCCTCCTTGAGCAAGCATCACCATATATTCGTTGGTGTCGTTTGAACTTGGGTAATTTGCTTTTTTATACACTAATTTTTTAGGGCAGGAAGAGGCTAGCTGAAAATCTGATTTGGAAAGTGTTTGCATCATGGTAGTTGGTTGTAATGATATATATTATAATAAAATTATAACTTTGCACAAATATGGTAAATGAATTTGTACTCTTTTTACATTTTGAAAATTATTCTAAAACATGCCTAGGATTAAAAATATAACGGGCACATCAGGCGCGGCACAAGAAAGACTGGTGTTTATGGATGAAATACTTTGCGGTGCAACCATGCAAATAACGCCTGATAATTTCTTGAGCATGATAAATGCAAAGCTAAAAGCTAGGATTGGTAAAGATAATTTCAATAAAGATATAAAGGCGTTGAGGTCAAAATTGCAGGACTATGCAATGAAAAATAATATTGAAGTGTATTTACTTAATCAAAGAAACTATGGATATTCGTACTCGATTCCTGGTTTTAAACTTTTTGA
>CANJRV010000132.1 GCA_947476825.1 Bacteroidota bacterium
AGTGAGTAGTGGGATGTGAAAAGAGGAAAGTGAAAAGAGGAAAAGCCCTGAAAGGGCGACATAGGATAGCGAGGGGTAAAGTCCCTGGATAAAAATGTAAAACGGTGAATTGAAAATGAAATGAGAAAAATGAAATTTAAATGTCGATGTATTGCGGCAACGATTGTAGCGGAAAGCCCACACCATGCCCTTCGCATGGGAGGACTTGCAGCGAAAAGCGTGTGTGCCGCCCAAATTTTTTTCATTAAAAACGGACTATAATAAAATAAATAACAAGCATAGATAATGAACGGAGCGAACATACTTTTTTATTTACTGGCTGCCATGATACTTGGTAGCGGTTTGCTTGCTGTAACCACTCGCCAGTTATTTAGAGCGGCTATTTATTTATTGTTTTCCTTGATTGGTATGGCTGGCATGTATTTCTGGCTTCAATATGAGTTCATTGCTGCAGTACAAGTTGTTGTGTATGTTGGTGGCATTACTGTACTCATTATCTTCTCTATTTTTCTAACCCAACAAGCTGGCGAAAAGATGCTGGTCAAAAAAACAGGACAACAAATATTTGCTGCAATTGCCGCATTTTGTGGTTTTGCCTTGGTGATGGTTCAAATTGTACAAAACAATTTTACCGCCACTAAAAATCTAAGCCTATCTCCTTCAGTCACAAATATTGGTAATCAAATGCTGGGTGTAGACAAGGGAGGTTATGCCTTGCCTTTTGAAGTAGTGAGTATACTTTTATTGGCTGCGTTGATTGGCTCTATTGTCATTGCTTTACGAACCCCAACCCAAACATCATGATGGAACCTGGATTATATCACTTGCTATTTATTAGTGCCGCACTATTTTTTATTGGTGTGTACGGTTTCTTGACCCGACGAAATTTGATTGCGATGTTGATGAGTATTGAATTAATTCTGAACAGTGTGAATCTAAATTTTATTGCCTTCAATAAATATGTTTGGGCAGATAAACTGGACGGTTTATTCTTTACCATTTTTGTGATTGCCATTGCAGCAGCAGAAGCAGCTGTTGCCATTGCTATCATTATTAATTTGACCAAAAATTTTCAATCCATCGATGTGGAGGAAACAGAAGAAATGAAATATTAAACGACTATGCCGAACGCAACTTATATGATGCTTATTGTCCTTTTGCCTTTGCTGAGTTTTCTCATCATGGGTTTATTTGGCAGAACCTATTTAAAAAATACGGCTGGTATTATTAGTACTTGTCTTTCTTTCCTTTCAACCTGTCTTGCCTTTTATACTGCTTATGGATATTTCTTTGAATATGGCAAAATAAATGGCGTTTATCAAAAACTAATTCCTTTCAATTATTTGTGGTTAGCCTTTTCCGAAGGATTGTCTATCAATATGGGAATTTTATTAGATCCGATTACAGCCATGATGTTGGTTGTGGTTACGCTCATTTCATTGATGGTACATATTTATAGTTTGGGTTATTTGAAAGGCGAAGAAAGATTTCCAACTTATTATGCATTTTTAGGATTGTTTACTTTCTCTATGTTGGGCTTGGTCGTAGCATCCAATATATTTCAAATTTATATTTTCTGGGAATTGGTAGGCGTTTCTTCCTTCTTACTCATCGGTTATTATTATGAAAAACCAAGTGCTGTCGCTGCTTGCAAAAAAGCATTTATTGTGACAAGGTTTGCCGATTTAGGATTTTTGATTGGCATTTTAGTCCTTTCTTTTTACGCAGGTACATTAGATTTCAATACATTGATTCAACGTTTGACTTCGCCTGAATCCAATGAATTAAAGTCAGCCCTTGCCGCTTCCTTCCTAGGCATATCCGCTTTAACTTGGGGAATGATTTTAGTGTTTGTCGGAGGCGCAGGAAAAAGTGCAATGTTCCCTTTACACATTTGGTTGCCAGATGCAATGGAAGGTCCAACGCCTGTTTCTGCTTTGATACATGCAGCCACTATGGTAGTTGCGGGCGTTTTTTTAGTCGCTCGTTTATTCCCAATCTTTGCCATATCCGCTCCTGACGCCTTAGAAATAGTAGCTTATGTTGGTGCTATATCAGCATTGTTTGCAGCCATCATTGCTTGTACACAAACGGACATTAAAAGAGTACTTGCATTTTCTACCATGTCACAAATAGGCTTTATGATGTTTGCCTTGGGCGTATCCAAATATGGTGGCGAAGAAGGACTTGGTTATACTGCTTCTATGTTTCATTTATTTACACATGCCTTGTTCAAAGCCTTGTTATTCCTAGGTGCTGGGGCGGTGATTCATTATGTACATAGTAATAATATGAAAGACATGGGCGGTTTAAGAAAACAATTACCCATCACACATTTTACTTTTTTAATTGCTTGTCTGGCTATTTCGGGCGTACCACCATTCGCCGGATTTTTTAGTAAAGAAGAAATTTTATTAGCTGCTTTCCAACACAATCAAACGATTTATTGGATGGCGCTCATTACCTCTGGTCTAACTGCATTTTATATGTTTCGTTTATACTTCAGTATTTTCTGGAACAAATCTTATCATCCACATCATGAAGATGAACATGGGCACCATGGTGAAGGAGGATTTGTAATGATGATGCCTTTGGTATTATTGTCTGTTGGCGCTTGTTTGGCGGGTTTTATTCCTTTCGGAAAGTTTGTAAGTTCAGATGGAACAGCTTTAGTGAGTGAATTTCATTTGCAGTTTTCCATTGCACCTGTTGCGCTTGGATTAACTGGCATATTTACCGCATTATTTTTATACAAAACAGAAAATGACAAACCCGATAAAATGGCTTCTACTTTGCGAGCCTTGTACCAAATAGCGTATCATAAATTTTATATTGATGAAATTTATTTATTTATCACCCAAAAAATATTATTTAATTGCATAGGAAAACCAGCAGCTTGGTTCGATAAAAATGTGGTGGACGGTTTAGTGAATGCTACTGGTAATACGACCCAAGTCCTTTCTGAAAAAATCAAAAAAATACAATCTGGAAAAGTGCAGGAATACGCTGTTTATTTTTTAGTTGGTGTGTTTGGTTTGGCGATGGTGTTTATTTATATGTGGAAGTAAAAAATATTTTAAAACAAAAGAATGAATTTATTATTACTCATACTGATTCCTTTGCTTACTGCAGTTGCGGTCTTCATGATGCAAAACAATAATCAGGTTCGATGGATTGCATTTTTTGGTTCTGCGATACAATTGATTTTATCACTCGGCTTATATGTTGTGTATACCAATGCACGAAACCATGGCGATACAGCACAGATGTTGTTTGAGCAAAACATGCCTTTATTCAAAAGTTGGAATATCAATCTGCATCTTGGTGTGGATGGTATATCTGTTGCTATGATTATGCTCACTGCATTTGTTGTCGTAGCAGGTGTTCTGATGTCGTGGAAAATGGAAAAGATGACGAAGGAATTTTATTTTCTTCTCATTTTATTGAGCATGGGCGCATACGGTTTTTTTATCTCACTCGATTTATTTGTATTATTCTTCTTTTTAGAAATCGCCGTTATTCCTAAATATTTATTAATAGGTGTTTGGGGAAGTGGCAAGAAAGAATATAGTGCAAACAAACTGGCATTGATGCTCATGACTGGCTCGGCGCTTGTATTAGTTGGCATGTTTATTTTGTATTTTGGTGGTGGCAAATCATTTGATATTCTACAATTGGCACAAACGACTATTCCTACTTGGACACAACACATTTGTTTCCCATTGCTTTTTGTTGGCTTTGGTGTTTTCACTGCTTTGTTTCCTTTTCATACTTGGGTTCCTGATGGACATTCGTCTGCACCAACTGCAGGTTCAATGTTTTTAGCAGGGATATCCATGAAACTCGGTGGTTATGGTTGTTTACGCGTAGCTACTTATTTACTTCCTGAAGGCGCAAAGGAGTATGCTAATATTATTCTATTGCTTTCTGCCATTGCTATTTTATATGGAGCCTTTGCCACGATGATGCAAAAAGATTTAAAGTATATCAATGCATATTCATCCATCAGCCATTGTGGTTTTGTATTATTAGGCATTGGTATGTTGACGAAAGTTGCCATTACTGGCGCCATTATGCAAATGGTAAGTCATGGTTTAATGACTGCACTTTTCTTCGCAGTCATTGGCATTATCTACGAACGTACACATACAAGGCAAGTGAATGAAATGGGCGGATTATTGAAAGTAATGCCATTTACGATAACACTTTTATTCATTGTTGGTTTATGTTCATTGGGCTTGCCAGGACTAAGTGGTTTTGTCGCTGAAATGACTGTATTTGTTGGTTCTTGGGAAAACCCAGATACCTTCCATCGAATAGTTACTGTAGCAGGTTGCATGAGTATAGTGGTGACGGCAGTATATATTTTACGCGCGATTGGTAAAACGGCGATGGGTCCTTTGAAGGAAGAATATAATAACTTAAGTGATGCAGCTTGGCATGAAAAACTTGCGACTATTATTTTACTTGTAGGAATAATCGCCATTGGTGTTGCGCCATTTTGGCTAAACGATTTAGTAAGTCCGGGTGCAGAATTGATCATGCAGAAAATACAAATGGCAAAATAAAAACGAAGTATGAATGAGTTTTTTACATTGATGAAACCCGAATTGCTAATCATGGCAATCCTTTTTTTATTGCTATTCATAAAAATTAGTAAGGGCTTAGCGAACGACAAACTACTGCAATTTATTCAAGTTTTATTGTTGGTTAATTTTGTTGCTGGTTTCTTTTTGAATGCCGAAGGAAAATTGTTTGACAGTATGTATCAAACGAATGCTATGATTATTTTGCAAAAAAATATTTTGAATCTCGGCATGTTTTTTATCTCCTTATTGTTTACAGATTGGTTCAGAAAATGCGAGCATCTCTCCGAATTTTTCATGCTGATGTTATCCGCTTTGTTGGGCATGTTTTATATGATGTCGAGTGGCAATTTATTGATGTTTTATTTATCGCTCGAACTCGCTACTATTCCAGTTGCAGCCATGAGTAATTTTAATTTGGATAAAAAAGTTTCTTCCGAAGCGGCGATAAAAATGATTTTGTCTTCTGCATTTTCATCTGGGATATTATTGTTTGGGATATCTCTTTTATACGGCGCAACTGGCACATTGAGTTTCGCAGAAATGCCAGCATTATTGACTTCTAGCCCATTGCAAATATTGGCTTTTGTATGTTTGTTCACCGCCTTTGCCTTCAAAATGTCAGTGGTTCCATTTCACTTCTGGACAGCAGATGTGTACGAAGGTTCCCCAGTGGTAGTTACTTCATTTTTATCTGTCATTTCAAAAGGCGCTATCGCTTTTGTGTTCGTTTCTACATTATTCAAAGTGTTTCAACCGCTTCATGACATCTGGTATAATATGATCATGGTATTATCTGTGATGACTATGCTTATTGGTAATTTATTTGCTTTGCGTCAACAAAATATCAAGCGCTTTCTTGCCTTCTCTTCTATTGCACAAGTCGGATTTATTTTAGTCGGTATGAGTAGTAATTCGACACAAGGAACGGCATCCATTATTTATTTTATCTGCATTTATATTTTCTCTAATCTCGCCGCTTTTGGCGTTGCTGATTTGATTTCTTTTTTTACGGGCAAAGAAAATATCGATGATTATAAAGGGCTCTATCAAACCAATCCATTGCTGAGTTGGGTATTGGCATTGTCTTTATTTTCATTAGCTGGCATACCACCAACGGCAGGATTTTTTGGTAAATTATTTTTACTCAGTGCGGGTGCAACCACGGGCAATTATATTTTCATTGGGATTGCAGCTGTGAATATGATTATCTCTTTGTATTATTATTTGCGTATCATACGGGCAGTCTTTATGGACAAAAATGAAACGCCAGTCGAAAAAATAAGCATCAATCCGTATACGAAAATCGGCTTGTATATATGCAGTGCAGGTATTGTGCTCATTGGTTTGTTGAGTTGGGTTTATGATTATATAGAAGGTGTAGTGAATTAATTATAAAAGCGAAAAATATGGCAATCAATAAAAATCATGAGTTTGAAGAGTTAGAGAATGTGAAGTGTAGTATCGTTGAAAAAAACGTAAGTCCAGATCGAGTTTCATTTTTAAAAACATTGTTAGAGTACAATAAATTTACAGTTGTGGTGATACCATCACCCGCACCAAAGGCAGCTGCCAAGCCTGTTGTCGCGGTCGAAGAAGGTGCAGAAGTCGTGCCTCCACCCGCTGCTCCATTAGCTCCAGAAACATTCACTGTTGGCGTAACAGATTATACATTTAATCCAACCAATGCCATTTATGGTCGTTCATTAAAAACACCAGATGGTCATATTGTAACAGCAGCATATTGGTTTCAAAAGGAAGCGGTGAGTCATGATGAGGTTCCGTATTATGAGTTTAAGGGGTGAAGTCTGAACCGTGATTTATAAGATTTTAGGATTAGTATGATTTTGGAAATAGACGCAAACTCAAAAGGAGATCCTAACAATCACATCAATCAAAAAAAACATAGTTCAGACAAAGGAATTCAGAACTTTGATTTGAATGATGAAATGAAAACTATGATTAGTCACGAAAATCACATCAATCAAAAAAATCATAGTTCAGACAAAGGAATGCAGAACTTTGATTTGAATGATGAAATGAAAACTATGATTAGTCACGAAAATCACATCAATCAAAAAAATCATAGTTCAGACAAAAGAATTCAGAACTATGATTTGAATGATGAAATGAAAACTATGATTATACCAATTATAAATAATAAGTAGTCCAAATATTTGGAATTAGTTTTTTTTGTATTATCTTTGGACTATATAATAAATATAACATGGCTTTACCACTTCAAATTACAATTACAGAAACAATCCCCG
>CANJRV010000133.1 GCA_947476825.1 Bacteroidota bacterium
AGTACATCTTCATGCATCATGATTTCACTAATGTATTTGAATCCGATTGGTGTTACTTCACAAGGTAATCCGTATAGTTCACATAATTTATTGACACGTAGGGTAGTGGATGCTGCAATCACTACTTTGCCTGTTAAGTGTTTAAATTTGAAAAGGTAATGAATCAAGAGCAAAATGATATGGTGCGAATCCACATATTTTCCGTCTTCATCATATAAGGCAATTCGGTCTGCATCGCCGTCATTCGCTAATCCGAATTTTAACTCAGGTGTTTGTTGTATTGTTTTTGACAGTTCTAAAAGATTTTTATGTAATGGTTCTGGTGCTGTATTATGGAAAGAAGGATTGACTTCGCAATGCAATAAAACTGCCTTTGGAAATAGGCGTCGGATTACAGATTGACCAGCGCCAAACATGGCATCATACGCCATTTTGAAAGGAGAATTGTTTAATGCGGCAATATCAAATTTTGTATAAATATATTCTACATAATCGTTTTCTAAATCGACATATTGCAAAAGACCTTGTTGTTCAAAAATGGCTAAATCCCCTTTTATTTCTACTTCATGATCTGGAATTAATTCTTCTACTTCTGCGATTTGATGTGGTGGTGTAGGTCCGCCATGTGCACCTTTTAATTTATAACCATTATAACTTGGTGGATTGTGACTAGCTGTAATGACAACACCTTGATCGGCATGATATTGTAAAACACCGAATGAAATCATGGGCGTGCTCACAAAACCTTTGCTGGTAATCACTTTCACGCCGTTTGTACAAAATACTTTAATGGCAGTATGGGTAAATAATTCGCCACCAAATCGACAATCATATCCAATGACGATGGTAGGGTTGGGCTTAGATTTTTTTAGCCATACGCAAACTGCCTCTGTAACGCGAGCTACGTTTTGGGTTGTATATTCTTGTGCAATTATTGCTCTCCAACCGTCCGTTCCAAATTTTATTTTTAGCATCCTTTTTTATTTGAGGGCAAATATAATTGGGGAATTGGGATTTCAAGAGGATGTAGGAAATGAAAGTGGGAAGGGGGAAAGTATTTTATTGGATTAATTACCAAATTTTTTAGTTAGGGTATTAGTTTGTTTTAATTGTGGCGGTTCAAGCTTTGTAATAGTTCGCATTGGTGGAGGTGGCAAATTAAAAGAGTTAATTTTTATTAATGTGTCAAGGTATTTGCCAATTGAAAAACTGTCACATTTGATGTGTTTTGTGCTACTGATAATTTTGTCTAGGTATGAAGTTAACCATAGAATATTTTCAGGTGTTCTTAAATTAGAATTTATATATACAATTTTAGTCTGTTCTTTGCCTTTTAATTTGTAATCTAACAAATAGGTAAAGCCATCATAAATAATTGACGGTGTATTTAGATTGTTGCCAGGTTTAATTTCTGGAAAATACTTGTTTTCAACAAGGATGGAATCAATATCGAATCTCCACTTGTCATTTGTTATTCCATTAAAGTATTCTGGTTTGTCTTCTTGAAAAGGATGTCGGAACAGTTGAAAACTTCCTTTGGCATCTATGTGCAAATAGTCTGCTAAATAAAAATTCATCTTGTTTGTTTTTGTGTTAAAGTTCCATGTGTAAACTGAATATTTCAAGTCGTCAGTTTTAAATTTTGTTCTATCAATTCTTTGTTTACAAGCTAAAAAGAGAAATAAGAAACCTGAGTATTTCAATAACTGTCTCATGTGCTCTATGTATTTCGTTTCAGTGACATATTACCATTTAATTAATTTTCAATCTGTCAATTTAGATCAATTGACTCATGTTGCCAGTTGTGCATTAATCTATACCAGTTGAAAAGCCAATTTAAGTTTTGAATTTAAGTCAAGTATTTCGTAGGTTGTTAGCCTCCCCATAAGTCCTTTAATCAATGTTTTTTCTAATGTTGCAATTTTGCCAACCCTGATCAATGACAATTTACGAAGTCCATTATCAGCTGTCGGAGTCAAAACAATATCAGTGGGCTCTTGCCATTCAGTTTGTGTAGTAATAAAACATACAGTAACATCTTGAATGGTCTCTCCTAATATTACGGAAGGTCTGAGTTTGTTTCCACTCAAATCAGTGAACGGAAAACCAATAAGAACAATATCTCCTTTAGCCATTATACTTTTCTTTTATATCGGCTTCGCTATATAAATCTTCTTCATGGTGTAAAAATTCAAATGTCTTGCTATTGACAATGATATGTTGAAGTTCATCAGTGAGTTTTTGATCTTCGTAACGTTTAATTACAAAGTCAGCAAAGTCTGATATCTCTTCTGCTTTGTTATTAGGAAGTCTGTTGATCACTTCGACTGTTCGCTCTATTATAGATTGTTTTGTCATAGCTTAAAAATTTTCTCAAATATAAACCTGTTTTTTAAAATTCCGGCGGCACCTATTTTCGGAGATGACATAATATGTTTCCTATTTTTTACCGGTAACTATTCAAAAATAATTCTCCCCACCTTCCTAATATTGTTCATGCTCATTCGGGAAATCGCCACTCTTTACATCGTTGATATAATGTTTAGTCGCGTCAATTATTTGCTCATACATATTTAGATATCGGCGTAAAAAACGAGGGTTAAATTCTTTATTAATTCCCAACATGTCATGCATAACCAATACTTGTCCGTCGACATGCATACCTGCGCCAATGCCAATGATTGGGATTTTTATTTCTTCTGCAACCCGCTTGCCTAAAGAGGCTGGTATCTTTTCTAGTACAATAGAGAAGCAGCCTGCTTGTTCTAATAACCTGGCATTTTGAAGGAGTTGTTCGGCTTCCTCTTCTTCTTTCGCCCGCACATTATAGGTGCCGAATTTATAAATACTTTGTGGTGTCAATCCTAAGTGTCCCATTACCGGAACGCCTGCAGAAATAATCCGTTTTACAGAATCTAAAATTTCTTCTCCACCTTCCATTTTAACAGAGTGAGCACCAGATTCTTTCATAATACGGATGGTACTATTCAATGCTTCTTTTGAATTGCCTTGATAAGAACCGAATGGCAAATCAACCACCACTAAGCATCTCTTGATAGCGCGAATAACCGAAGCTGCATGATAAATCATTTGGTCCAGTGTAATGGGTAAGGTGGTTTCATGTCCCGCCATTACATTACTTGCGCTATCACCAACCAATAAAATATCAATGCCTGCATCATCCAAAATAGTTGCCATTGAAAAGTCATATGCGGTGAGCATCGAAATTTTTTCACCTCTTTGCTTCATGGCTAATAAAGCATGGGTTGTTATTTTTTTGAACTCTTTGTTTTCGCTGTGCACACTCATGATTTTTCTTTGAAAAACAAATATAGGTAAATAAGTAGAAAGTCGAGAGTAGTTGGTCGATAGTCGTAAGGCGTAAGTCGTAAGGAATAAGTGAGTAGTTACTCAAAAGTTGTAAGGTGCAGTCTTTTTACTTTCTACTTTTTACTTTCTACTTTTTACTTTCGACTTTTTACTTTCGACTTTCTACTTCTTAAACCCTCTCAAAAAATCTGCCACTCCCATTTTGCTTTTACCTTCTAATTGCAATTGAAGGATGTCAATAAATCCATTACTGCATGCATAACGTAAATAGGTTTTGTGGTCGGTGGTGAATGTGCCACATGGTAATGTATGGGTTTCTACTATTTTTTTACAAGCGAATATTTTTATTTTCTTTTCCTGTAAAGTGGTGTAGGCAGCAGGGTAGGGCGATAATCCACGAATGAAATTGTAACTATTTTCGACGGTATCGTTCCAATTAATATTGCATGTTTCTGTAAATATTTTGGGGGCGTGCTTGGTGTCATTCAACAAGGATTGTGCCTTTGCTTCTAATGTATTTTCTTGCAATTGTTGAATGGTTTGCAGTAATAATTTTGCGCCAGCATGCATTAATTTATCATGTAAGATGCCTGCATTGTCTTCTTCTTCAATGGTGATTTTTTGTTGTAATAAAATATCGCCCGTATCTATTTCTTGACGCAATTTAAATGTAGTTATACCAGTTTCTTTTTCCCCATTAATGATTGCCCAATTGATAGGTGCTGCGCCTCTGTATTGTGGCAGTAGCGAGGCATGTACATTGATGGTTCCCATTGGTGGCATATTCCAAACTACTTCTGGTAACATGCGAAATGCAACCACAATTTGTAAGTCTGCATGATAGGATTTTAGTTCTTCAGTGAAGG
This sequence comes from Bacteroidota bacterium, assembly GCA_947476825.1. Classification (GTDB taxonomy): domain Bacteria; phylum Bacteroidota; class Bacteroidia; order Chitinophagales; family Chitinophagaceae; genus OLB11. The sequence continues at coordinate 4,197 of CANJRV010000133.1, forward strand.
CTGGTGCTTTTAATTTTTCTGGTTGTAGTACAGGAATATTTTTAGATACTGCGTATTGTTTTACAGCAGATTGTTGCAATTGCATTCCTCTTTTTGCATGCTTATCTGGTGCAGTAATTACAGCAACTATGTTATATCCTGCATCAACAAGTGCACTTAATGAGGCGACTGCAAAATCGGGTGTGCCTAAGAAAATAATTTTCATGTGGGTCAAGTAAGTCTGTTACAGATTTTTTAATATTATTGATATCATTTTTTTATCGCTTTAATAAATTTGTGATGAGGAAATTGACTTCTTAAACCTCATCCCCAACCCTTCTCCTTTAGGAGAAGGGAGCAACAACCTCCTACTCTTAAAGATGATCAATTAGCAAATCCTTTTTCTTTATAAAATACTGAGATGCTTTTTCTCACTATATTTTTGTTTGTCTTTTTTTAATAAAATCAAAATTGGATTCTTACCAAATTCTCACGCGACTCAAACTATCTCTGTACATTTTATTTGTTGCACTTACTTTGAAAGTGGAATACCATTCATCGCAATTGCTCATTGGTCCATTGACACGTAAAGTAATTGGTGCATGCACATCCGTAAGTAACAAACTAGCCATGGTTTCTGGTCTGCGCGTTTGCATCCATCCATAAGCATAACCCATAAAATATCTTTGCAATGGTGTAAGTCCTCCAATCGATTTTCCTTCTTGGTATTGTTTTGTTTTTTTGAATGCATCTAAAGCAATCACAATGCCACCAAGGTCTGCAATGTTTTCACCCAATGAAGCGCGGCCATTTGGATGTAGACTATCTAAGATCACAAATTTATTGAATTGATCTACCAACAAATCTGCCTTGGCTTTGAATTTTATTTCATCTTCTTTGCTCCACCAATTGTTTAAATTTCCTTTCTCATCATATTGTCTGCCTTCGTCGTCGAAGCCATGGGTCAATTCATGCCCAATGGTTGAAGCGCCAACATAGCCATAAATAACGGCATCATCAATATCTGCATCTTTATATCCAGGTGCAGTAAAGATGGCAGCTGGTAAAACAATTTCGTTGTTCGATGGATTATAATAAGCATTATACGTTTGTGGTGTCATGCCCCATTCGGTTCTATCTACCGGTTTACCTAATTTACTAGACATATAATTGAAATTCCATTTTATTCCTTCCATCACATTGGTACAATAAGAATCGCGATTGATATTCATGCTTGAATAATCTTTCCATTTAGATGGGTAGCCTACTTTTTTAGTAATGGCATTTAATTTTTTGATTGCCTTTTGTTTGGTGCTATCACTCATCCAATCTAGTTTTTGAATATGTTCACGATAAGTTTCAACAATTTTTTCTGTTAAATCTTCGTAGCGTTTTTTTGTTTTTTCTGGGAAAAATTCTTTGACAAATAATTGTCCCAAAGCATCACCAAGCGTATTTTCTTGTGCATCCAAAACACGTTTCCATCGAGGGCGTTGTTCTTTTGTGCCACGTAATATTTCGGAATAAAAATGGAAATGTTCTTTATCAAATTTGGAACTTAAATAAGGTGAAAAACTAGAGACGAGATGCCATGTAAGGTAGGCTTTCCAAGTATCTATTGGTGTATTCGTTAAAAGGGTATTGATTTTTTGTAAATATAAAGGCTGATCTACTATCAATGTATCTACGTTAAATTGTAGTGTTTTCATGATCTCTGCCCAATGTAAATTAGGTGTTAGTTTATCGATTTCGGTTAAACCCATTTTGTGGTAATTGGCATATGGATCACGTAATTCTTCTAGTTTTTTATGTGATGTTGCCATGTCCGTTTCTAATTGTAGGATTGCGGCGCTCATTTTATTTGATTTACTAGAATCGCCATACACCAAGCTGAGCATTTTGGCAATATGGATTGGGTAAGATGCTCTAATTTTTTTTGTTCTTTCATCTGTATTAAAATAGTAATCTCTATTTGGTAAACCCAATCCACCTTGGGATACATCGACTATAAAGCGATCACTATTTTTCAAGTCTTGCTGAACACCAATATTGAAACCAGATGTATAGCCCGTCTTTTGGGCGTAGATGATTCGTTGGATGATATCTTCTTTGGACTTGCAATTGTTGATATTCGCTAGTTCCTCTTTCAAAGGACTTAGATCATTTTTTTCAATGGCTGCAGAGTCCATGCCAGCTGAGAAGAAGTCGCCAATTTGTTGTTCTGGTGTGCCTTTAGCTGCTGACATGTTGGTAGCATCTTCACTTATTTTTTTTATTCTACCATAGTTTTCATTATCTACTAAATTAAAGATTCCCCAACCACTTTCGCTTGCTGGTATTGGATTTGCTTTTAACCAACCACCATTAGTATATTCAAAAAAATCATCTCCTGGAACTTTTGTAGAGTCGATATGGGAAGCAAGTATATCGCCAAGATTTCCAACAGAATTGGAAAAGCTGGAACTTGTTGAACTATCTTTACACGATACCAAGTAGCCTAAAATAAGGAGTGCAGAACATTGGAAAAATGATTTCATTATTTTTTATTTTCGGCAAAGTAATTAAAACAAAAGGGTTAATTCATGTTTAACGTAAAAAAAATCTAATGC
>CANJRV010000134.1 GCA_947476825.1 Bacteroidota bacterium
ATCCATGCTCTTCCTTCCCCGAAGAGTCTCCGCCTCGGGACTCTGCGGTTCGATTCCACAATGACACTCTATAATTTCATTTATCAAATTTAATATCTTTCATATTTCCTTCCCCGAAGAGTCTCCGCCTCGGGACTCTGCGGTTCGATTCCACAATAACACTCTATAATTTCATTTATCAAATTTAATATCTTCCTTCCCCGAAGAGTCTCCGCCTCGGGACTCTGCGGTTCGATTCCACGATGACACTCTAAAATTTCATTTATCAAATTTAATATCTTTCATATTCATCACATGCTCTACTGGATAAAGAATATTATTCCCGCCTAAATAATAATTTGCTGAACTATGCAAGTAATCAATTGGGGACTTTACCAATGTCGGATTGCATACACAAGGATTCAGATGGATGTAATTTAATTTTTGTTCAATCAAATTATCAGTATCACATTCTTTCCAGTCAAATGACGGCTCAAAAGCTTCATACAATTTCCCCTTTTTTCTATCAGTATCATTTACAAAATCAGCAAGCTTTTCTAAAATATCGTTTCTGTTGTTTTTCGTAAAATTATCGATTAAATCGTAGGTAATAAATCTCTTCCCATCACCGATTATTTTGTTGATACTTTTCTCGGTATATGTAAAACTCAAAATGGCATGCACATGATTAGGCATAATAACATATGCATTTACAAAGTGACCTTTTGACTTTAATACATCAAAAAAATTATAGACAAAATGATATCCGTTACTCATTTCAAATAAAGGCATCCAGCGAGCACACGTGAAAGTAATAAAAAACATACCGCTTTTATAGGGTATCTGTCTACGAACTGCCATGTAGTAAAAATAAAATAATAATGAATACTCCATATTATATGTTGCGATATTTCTTTTCATTTTGGCCAGTTGTCGTTGCATAAAATCGATTAGAGTCTAATGCAGATTTATGCACTAAAGTCGCAGAGTGCCTCACAAGCTTTTCATTCGCAGACATGATTACAGTAGATGACACATCTGCGAGGATAGGAATTTATGACATGAATACGAGGATAGTGGACTAAATAATTTGTACATCTAAAGTCGCAGGGTGCCTCACAAGCTTTTCATTCGCAGACATGATTACAGTAGAGGACACATCTGCGAGGATAGGAATTTAAGACATGAATACGAGGATAGTGGACTAAATTAATTTGTACATCTAAAGTCGCAGGGGACCTCACAAGCTTTTCATTCGCAGACATGATTACAGTAGAGGACACATCTGCGAGGATAAGAATATAGGACATGAATCCAAGTATAGTGCACTAAATTAATTTGTGCATCTAAGTCGCAGAGTGCCTCACAAGCTTTTCATTTATAGACTTGATCACAATAGAGGACACTTCTGCGAGGATAGGAAGGCTAAACTAGTTTATGCCATATCAACATTTCATTCAACTAAAAATCCATCCTACACATTACAGCTTTATCTTTGGAAACCAATAATGGATAAAATGATTATAGAATTAAACAGCAAGCAATTCCCAAATACGTATTATCAAAAAAAAGGATATGGTCCTCACGTCTTTTTAATTCATGGATTTGGAGAAGACGCCATGATTTGGTCGCATCAAATTGCATGTCTACAAGATCATTATACGGTTCTCATTCCCGACTTACCAGGAAGTGGCAAATCAAATCTTCCAAGTAAAGAATTAAGTATTGAATTATTAGCCGATTTTATTCTTGAAATAATTGAACAAGAACAAATCAATCAAGTAATTTTACTTGGGCATTCCATGGGTGGATATATCACTGCTGCATTTGCAAAAAAATATCCAAATCGATTGCTGGGCATTGGCTTCATACATTCTAGCGTTTATGCGGATGATGATATAAAAAAAGAAACCAGATTAAAATCTATTCAATTAATAGAAAGAGGCGAAGAAGAAAAGATAGAATTTTTAAAAATAGCAATCCCGAATTTATATGCCGAGCATTCCAAAACACATCGAAAAGCAGAAATCAATCAACACTTAACGAATGCCTTTTCTATTTCGTCTTCCACTTTGATTGCCTATACGAAAGCCATGATGTTGCGCCCCGACAATACCCAAATACTCACAGAATTGCATAAACCAATTTTGTTTGTTGTTGGCAATGAAGATAAAGCGGTATCCCCAAAGGATAATTTCAAACAAAGCGCTTTGGCAAAGGATTGCTTCATTTATCTTCTACCCAATGTAGGTCATATGTCTATGGTAGAAGACAAGGACAATTTGCAGAAAATAATAAATCGCTTTTTGGAATATGTTTTACAGCATAAAATAGTTTAATTTTGGGCGCTTCATGAAAAAAATTTTTTCTATCCTATTGGTTCTAGCCTCGCTAAATAGCTTTGCCTCACATATTGTTGGCGGCGAAATTATTGACACTTGTTTAGGAAACAATATTTACCGATTTACCTTCAATATGTATAGAGATTGCTTGCCACCTTCACAGGGCGGCGGCTCTCCTACTGCTTTGATGGATGATGACCCTGCGTTTTTAACCATTTTTGTAGGTAACCAGTTTTTTTCTTTCGACTCCGTTTATGCCAGTAGCTCTTTGATAGTGCCAGTTAATTTCAACAATGAATGTATCAATAATCCACCGGCAACTTGTATCAATCGTTTACAGTTTATTTTATTCAAACAATTGCCACCAAGCAATTTGCCTTATACTTTAATTTGTCAACGCTGTTGTAGAAATGGTTCATTGAACAATATCATCAATCCTGGTGCAACCGGCGCTTCGTATACCTGTACAATTCCTCCCAGCCCTATAGTGTGCAACAATAGCGCCATATATAAAAACTATCCCCCACAAATTATTTGTATCAATAATCCATTTGTATACGACCACTCCGCAACAGATGCAGATGGAGACTCCTTGACTTATGAATTTTGTAATGCCATCGAAGGCGGAGATCAAAATGTACCTAAGCCTATATTAATTGGAGGCTCTCTTCCCATTTTACAAAATGTGAGTTATAGTTCCCCATTCAGCGCGCAAAATCCTTTAGGCGGCAATCCTATTTTGCAAATAGATCCATTGACGGGTATCATTACTGGCACGCCAAATATTCAAGGTCGATTTGTGGTAAATGTTTGTTGTAATGAATGGCGTAACGGCGCATTGATTAATGTGGTTAAAAGGGAGTTTCAGTTTGTGGTAACGAATTGCTCAAAAGCAGTAGTAGCAAACATTCCACAATATTCATCCGAAGCCAATACCTATATTGTAAGTTGTAAATCCAATACAGTCCATTTTATCAATCAAAGCACAGGTGGGTTTAAATATTTTTGGGATTTTGGCGTAGCAGGCACTACGGCAGATACTTCCATTCAATTTGAACCAACGTTTACTTATCCTGATACAGGCACCTATATGGTGAAATTAATCGTCAATAAAGAAACAAACTGCCGTGACAGTATTTCAAGAATTGTAAAAGTATATCCTAATTTCAAAGCTGATTTTTCATACACAGGCTTATTATGCCCCGACTTACCTATTTCCTTTTTGGATAAATCTACTTCCACTTTGAGTGCACCTAATTATTGGTCCTGGAATTTTGGAGATGGCGGCACAAGCAATTTGCAAAACCCAACAAATACCTACCCGAATGATGGCAAAGATAATTTGGTAACACTGATTTCAGGAAATAGTTATGGCTGTAGAGATACAGCGAGTACTTTATTAAAAATTCCAGTGGTCTCTATTTTTGCTGGAAACGATACAGTGATAGTCAAAAATGAACAAATTAAATTTAAGGCAACTGGAGCGTCTTCCTTTACCTGGACGCCAACTAATTATTTAGATAATCCGAATGTTTATAATCCAATCGGATCTTACCCAGATGTAGGCACCAATACATATATCGTGCAAGGTACAACTGTCAATGGCTGCGTAGGATATGATACCATTACGGTTTATGTGTCTGAAGGTCCATATATCACGCTACCAAATGCCTTCACACCAAACAATGATGGCAATAATGATTTCTTTAGAATACTCGCCTCAGGCTTTAAAAAATTAAATACATTCAAAGTGTATAATCGTTGGGGCCAATTGGTTTTTTCAACCACCTATTTTAGAAAAGGTTGGGATGGTAGATTCAATGGACGTGATTGTGAAGTCGGCACTTATTATTGGGTTGTAACAGCAACAGATTTAGACGATAAAGAAAAAATGATTAAAGGGGATGTGTCTTTAATACGATAAAAATTAAATGAATCAAGAAGAATGAATAAAACAGTTTTAATTACAGGAGCGACTTCAGGAATTGGGAAAAGCACTGCCATTCAATTTGCAAAAAATAAGTATAATTTAATATTGACGGGCAGACGATTAGATCGTTTGGAAAATTTGAAATCCACATTAGAAAAGGAATATGCTATTGATATTCAAATTTTACAGTTTGATGTTTGCGACAAATTAGAAACGCAAAAGGCTTTAGCAAGTATAGATTTTAATCGCTTTAAAACAATTGACGTTTTAATCAATAATGCCGGATTAGCTGCTGGTTTTGGTGGTATAGACGAAGGCGATTATGCCGATTGGGATGTGATGATAGATACCAATGTAAAAGGATTATTGTATGTGAGTCGCGAAATTATTCCGTTGATGAAAGCACAAAGTTTTGGTCATATTGTGAATATTGGGTCTACTGCTGCAAAAGAAGTTTATCCAAATGGCAATGTATACTGTGCTACCAAACACGCTGTGGATGCGCTTTCCAAAAGTATGCGCATTGATTTATTGACCTTTGGCATTAAGGTAACTGCTATTCATCCTGGTGCATGTGAAACCGAATTTGCTATGGTTAGATTTAAAGGAGACGAAGAAAAAGCAAATGCGGTGTACAAAGGTTTTATGCCATTGACACCGGTTGATATTGCAGATACCATTTATTATACTTGCACTTTGCCCAAACATGTTTGCATCAACGACTTAACGATTACTTGTTTGTCGCAAGCAAGCGCAAATCATATATATAAAAAATAATTAAAATTCAAACTATGTATATTGAACAATTGTATACTTCATGCCTTTCAGAAGCTGCATATTATATTGAATCGAATGGAGAAGCTGCTATCATAGATCCATTGCGTGATATTGAAAAATATATCCAAATGGCAGCAAATAGAAAAGCAAAAATCAAATATATATTCGAGACGCATTTTCACGCGGACTTCGTAAGTGGTCATATTGATTTGGCAAATAAAACTGGAGCTACTATTGTCTTTGGCCCAGATGCAAAAACTAATTTTGAAAAATACTCTGCTGCCGATCAAGAAGAATTATCTTTAGGAAATGTAAAAATAAAAGTGCTACATACACCCGGTCATACTTTAGAATCGACTTGTTATTTATTGCAAGATGAAGATGGAAATCCAAATGCACTATTTACTGGAGATACCCTATTTGTGGGTGATGTAGGCCGACCAGATTTATTCAGCGGCAATTTGACCAAAGAAGAATTAGCTGGCTATTTATATGAATCATTGGAGAAATTAAAACAACTACCCGACTATGTAAAAGTATATCCTGCACATGGACCAGGTTCTAGTTGTGGTAAAAATTTAGGCCCAAATACGCATAGTACTATAGGCGACGAAAAAGCAACGAACTATGCGATGCAAACCCAAGAGAAAGAAGCATTCATTGAAGCAGTAACTGAAGGTTTGAATACGCCACCAGCCTATTTCCCAATCAATGCGAGAATAAATAAAGAAGGATATGAGAGTTTAGATTTTATAAAACAAAATGGTTTGAAAGAATTATCTATTGCCGAATTTAAAACATTGGTTCAAGACGGTGCCATCATTTTAGATACTCGTCCTGCTGTGGTATTTACAGAAGGTTTCATACCCGACTCTATCAGCATTGGGCTGGAAGGTCGCTTCGCAGAATGGGTTGGAGCTTTGCTTCCATTTCAACAAAAAATAGTATTGGTTATAGAAGAAGGAAAAGAAGAAGAAACGGTTATTAGAATGGCTCGTGTTGGTTTTTCTCAAATCGAAGGATTTTTAAAAGGCAGTTACGAACATTGGAAAAATGCTGGCGAAAAAATAGATATGATTATTGATATTGATCCGGATGAATTAAAAATGGATATGAATTACGACCCGAAAATGATTATCGTAGACGTGCGTAAAGAACTAGAATTTGATAATGGGCATGTCACTTCAGCGCTCAATATTCCTTTACAAAGCATGACCAATTTAACCATGATTAGCAACTTTGAAGACCATGATAATATTTATATTCATTGTGCTGGAGGCTATAGATCAGTCATCGCATCTTCCTTATTAAAAAGACAAGGCATACATAATCTTCGAAATGTTTTAGGCGGTTATGAAAAAATGAAAATAGTGCCAGACATGCCATTGGTGGCGGCTAAGGAGGTGTTGAATTAAAAAGAGAAGGATGGAAAAATTGCTATTCTAATCCTTCCCTCCTAAGCGAAGAAACAATATCTAAACAAATAATAAACTTAAAACTACATTCATGAAACAGATTATTTTTTTTGATTCTGTCTTAGTTTGCCACAAGATTCTGAGCCACTGCTACAACGAGTCTATCAAAAAGTCTTTTGCCAAAATATCTTCGATTTAATTTGTAACAGAACTCATCTAAATAATTTTGCAAATACTTGGCATTGATTTTATGATA
>CANJRV010000135.1 GCA_947476825.1 Bacteroidota bacterium
TACCATTTTGTTGACGTCAACAAAATGATCTGAAATGGCTTCCCCATTGGCTAATTTTTAGAATCAATGGTAAAATCGCAAAGCACCCAATATTTTTTCTTCCTTCTAAAATACAACTCTCATAAATCCCTACACACTTTCAATTTGCTTCGCTAAATTGCACCAAGTACAAGTGTCTTTTCCGCAACCTGTATAGAAATCATGGCTTTGAATTTTTTGCCATGTTGTGGTGATTTGTTCTTTCACTTGTTCCATATTTTCTTCCGTAAATTCTACATAAAATGGATCTGTCAATAGCTTGGTTTTTTTGTCGGGTTCTACAAATTCATATTTAGCAATATGCGCTTTGTATTTTCTTGGATGTTGGTTGTCTAATAGTATTTTATAAAAAATAGCTTGTCGCCAATAATCGCCACCAATGGAATCTTTGTCTTGGTCTATGGATTTGAAATTGTCTTTTGCGTAAACTGAGGTTGGATCACCTGTTTTATAATCTACGATGGTATCTCCTATTTCGCCATATTCAATTTTATCAATAAATCCTTTAATTGGTATGCCATTTATATTTGCAGATACATGCACTTCTATGTCAATATTTTTCTCCCAAGTAGATAGATTCTTTGTATATAAATTCTCTAAAATATCATAGCCATATTCCAATTTACGTTTAAATCCTTCAGGGCTGAATTTTTCTTTGTTGCGATTCATGTAAAATAATAAATGACTCTTGAATCGATCTAATGTAGCGAACTCATTATTGTTCGTTTTCATGTCAGCAAAAAAATGCTCAAGCGCATGGTGAATGGCACTTCCAAAGGACATGTTTTCAGAAAGACCAGAAGGAATACGAACGATATTGTTGTAATAAAAATGTAAAGGGCATTTTAGATAATGATTCAATGCAGAGACATTCATTTCAAATTTTTCCAATTGCTTGTTTACAAAATCTCTTTCCAACTCGCGCAGAACAATAGCCGAATCTTGCTCCTTTTGTAAGGTAGAAAATTCAAATATTTCTTCATTGCTGAGTAATGGTTTTAGGGCCTTGGCTTCCTCTCCAAATATCTCATACAAGAACAATGATTTCTCCATTTCCTTTTCCTTATTATCTTGGCTATAATAGCTGACATACAATTCTTTTTTTGCCCGCGTAAGTGCCACATACATAATACGTCTTAATTCATCATGATCTTTCGTATTCAAAGCGGTTTCAAATACATTGTCAGGAATTTTAATACTGGAAGAAGGGGTTCTTTTTTCTTCCCAATTGGTCTTTACACAACCTGCTACAAATACATATTCAAACTCTCTACCTTTAGATGCATGTACCGTAAACAAACGAACTGCCTCTTCATTCCCATATAACTTAGTGCGGGGTAAAGCCAAATTGTTTTCTTCCATCAAGCTTATCCATTCCATAAATTCTGTAACCCTCAAACTAGGATTTCTATGTGTTTCTTCTTTGACATAATCAAATAATGCCGTCAAGATTTCAAGGTTTTCATACTTATTTTTTGATGTAAAAATATAAGTCAGCAGATTACATTTTTCAATGATGGCATCCATCAATTGTTGGAAAGAAAGATTCAAACTGTCTTGTAATAAATCTTCAATAATCTTCGCAGCAATGTATAACTTTTCGGTTGCGGAGGGTGTAAATAAAGTTGGTTTTTGTAATTGCAATTGTTCTTGCAAATACAAACGAAAGGAGTTTTTTCTTTTTCTAGTTTCACTATTATATTGACTAGATAAAATAGAGGCTTTCGCAATTTCTATCGAAGACACGCGAAAGAAATGATAATGCAATATTTCAAATAATAAATCGTCGGCACTGTACGGGTTTTGTATTTCTAAGCTGATATATTTTAGGATAGTAATGATTTGTTGCGCGAATGGATCCTCCAAAAGATTCTGCTTTTTTTTACTGTAAAATGGAATTTGCAAAAGGGTTAAATATTCACCCAATTCGATACAGGAATTATTGTCGTAATACAAAACAGCAATTTCTTTTGGGGCAACGCCTTGCGCCAATAAGGCTTGAATTTTTTTTGCAATCGCAATTTTTTCATACCGTGGATTAGGATAACAAGATAAGGTAGGTGTAAAATCTGAGCCTGTTTGTAAGCTAGAATGAGATAGTAAATTTTTGTCCAAATTTGGATTGGTATTTATTAATCTGCCTCCTGCATTTTCAATTAGATTTTTAGCAACATCTAAAATGCCAGTATACGATCTGTAGTTGGTTTTCAAACAAATCACTTTCAATCCTTCCTCTGCATATTTCGTTTGAAAGTGCTGCATATTTTCTACGCTAGCACCTTGAAAGCGATATATCGACTGGTCATCATCGCCTACTACAAATAAATTTGGGGATGTGTCATAAGAGGAAAGTAGATGAATGATTTCCATTTGTGCGCCATTGGTGTCTTGAAATTCATCAACCAAAATATATTGAAAGCGTTCATAATTATTGGCAAGCACATCTGGGTTATTTTGGAATAATGTAATCACCCAATTAATCATATCATCAAAATCATAACGGTGATTTTTTAGCATAAGATTTTTATAATCATCAAATAATTGAATGGCAACCAATGACTTTTGATACGCCTCAATCTGCTTGAGTACTTCCACTCTAATTTGCCCTTTTCGCTTCCCAGTTTTGCTCAAGCTACTTTCATCATTTTCTAAAAAATAGATATGCTCTTTTGTTTTTTCAGTTAGAAAATGAGCATCCCAATTTTCTTGTTTCATTTTTGAAAAAAGGCTCAATAAATATTTTGCATTCGCTGTTGGATTTTTGGGATTGTATAATAAATTATTCTTTGGTATTTGCAGTAGTATTTCTTTGATGTATTGTATTTTTTCCAATTCTGAAACGGCATCCAAACTTTCTTTCTGAAACAAAGCAAGATTTTGTTGTATAATACTATTGCAAAAGGAATGGTAAGTATGTACTTGAATATATTGTGCAGTTTCGGCACCAACCAATTTGAATAATCGGTCGTGCATATTTTTTTTCCCTTCCTCTGTATAGGTCAAGCATAAAATATTTTGTGATTGCACTTGTGCTTCACTCAATAAAAGATTTGCAATACGTAAGGATAGGATTTGTGTTTTGCCGGTACCTGGTCCTGCTATTACCATCACTGGGCCATAAATTGTGTCTACGGCTTCCTTTTGTTCAGGATTTAATTTTTCGTATTCTTGTTCAAATAGATTTTGATAGTGGTTTGCTTTCATTATGAAGGTTTGAAATACAAAAGTAGTTGTTGAGTGCGTAAGGAGTGTATGTATTGAAACTGTTGCAAAACTATTTACTAACAATATTGAAGTCAATTTGCAAAGGTCTCCAATTGATTTTGTTCCATAAAAAAAGGCCTACATCATGTAAGCCCTTTTTGTTTTTATGTAAGAATATTTTTTAGAATCTCGGACAAGCGAAGTTGTATGTACGACTTTCGTTACGAATGATAGAACCATTGTAAATCAATGAAACTTCTAAAGCACCGTTTCCTTTTGTAGCTGGTGTAAATCCAGAAAGATTCACGTCATAGCTAACACCAAGTTTAGCTTTTGCCCACTCAAATCCAACATAAGGAGCAATTGCATCACCGTAACGATACCAAGCACCTAAGTAAAATACGGAATTAGTAACATCATCTTCATGATTAGGATTCATGATAAATCCAGAAGCTGCACCAATTAATAATTCGCTGGCTTTACCTTGTTGTTGATACATACCACTTGCGAAAAGCATTAAGTTCTCATTCATTTGTAATGAACCACCTAAAGAAGCTGTCACACGAGAATTAATTTTATGATTACCGTTCAAAAATGTTTCAACTGGTTGTGTGATATGGTAGTAAGAAAATCCACCATACATATTTGCTCTTTCATTTACATAACCTGAATACATTATGCCAGCATTGAAATCTGGATAGGTCAAATCGGCGTTACCAAAGTTTTCGCCGCTTGGGTAAGGTGTACCACCAGTAGTCGCGTCATATTGGCTTTCGAATTTTAATTTAGTGAAATCTATACTCTTTTGAACAAGAAAACCTTGAACACCAATAGAAAGATTTTGTGGTTTTTCTTCATCACTACTTAGTCTTTTATGGTAAGCTAAGGAAAGACCTGTAGTAATATTTTGTAATGCCCCAGTACCAGATTTGTCATATAATCCTATAACACCAATACCTAATGCATCTCCACCCAATTTACCTTTTAAAGCAGCCATATCATAAGAGATAGTACCTGTAACATAAGGTGTAGAATTTACACTTCCCCATTGCGTTCTATAGTTACCAGCAACTCGCCAATCGCATTTTACCAATCCCGTATTCGCAGGATTTAAGGTAAGTGGTGATGTAAAATATTGTGTAAAGTGAACGTCTTGTGCGGTTGTTTGTAATGCTAAAAATGCACCAATCGCTAGTAATATTTTTTTCATTTGAATAGAATTTATGTTTTTAGCTTTCTAAGCAGTTGTGAAGATAGAATGATTTTTTAAATAAAAAAAATTGGATTTAAAAAAAGACGCCCGAATGACATTTATAGTTTGGTTATCAGGTAAAGCGAGGGTCGGTTTCCATCACATGCCCACAAGCGTTACATGTCCTCTTCTCTACGGAGTTATAATAATCTTTGAAATGTGGTATGAAATCCGTTTCGATATTTTTAAGCTCAAAGTAAGTCTCATGCAGTTTTGTATTGCATTTTTCGCAGAACCAAAGCAGTCCATCTGTGAATCCTTTTCCTTCTCGAACTCGCTCTATCACTAGGCCAATGGAGTTTTCACTTCTACTTGGCGAATGTGGAATATTGGGAGGTAATAAAAACATATCGCCTGGGCCTAATGGGATTTCTACCAATTCGCCATCTTGTTGTGTGCGCACATTAATATGTCCTTCCAATTGATAAAATAATTCTTCGGTTTCATTGTAATGAAAATCTTTTCTAGCATTAGGGCCAGCAACGATCATGACGATATAATCTGTGCCTTCTGGATACAAATTCTTATTACCTACAGGCGGTTTCAACAAATGTCTATTTTCCTCAATCCATTTATTCAAATTAAAAGGGGCTTTTAGTTTCATAGGGATGTCTAAATTTTTCGTAAATTATTTCATTCTTTTCGTATTTCAAAATTAGTGTTAAAATAAAATATTAATTAGAAGCAATGCAGATTCGTATTCTGGAATCCTTTACTTTTGAAAAAATTTTGAACATGCTTAGGTTTATTTTTTCTATCGCAGTCTTTTATGTGGTTATTAAAATAGTTCGACTGTTGGTAGACCCTTTTTTTCAAACCAATACTGCACCTTCCAATCGCATGAACACTTCAACAAAAAGCAAACCGCAAGAACCAAACTTGGGTGAGTATGTGGATTACGAAGAAGTGAAATAATTTATTTTTAATGTAAATTTTTTGGGCGGCGAACACGCTTTTCGCTACAATCTTTTTGCTGCAGAGCCAGCAAAAAGGATTTTCGCTTCAATCGTTGCCGCAATGCTCCTGCAAGTGAAAGGATAGTATCCCATTATTTGACAAAAAAATAAATGCTACGGCACATTTTCCTTTAAGGCACTTTGAATATATTTTCTTCCATGCTCATATTGTCTTTCATGTGAATCACTTGTAAGCCAAGGCTACTGGCACTTTCGATATGTTGGATACTATCATCGATGAAAAGAGTTTCGTGCGGCAGAAGATTATTTTGTTCTAATACCAATTTGAAAATTTCGGGATTGGGTTTGCGCAGACCAACTCGATGCGATAAATAAATTCGATCGAATAGCATAGCTAAAGTAGGATAGCCACAAGTCTTTTGGAGTAGAGTATTAAAACACTTTTCATGAATTTCATTGGTGTTACTCAATAGAAAAGTTTTGTAATGCAATTGCAATTGTTCCAATATTTGTAAACGTCTTAATGGGAAATCAAGGATAATACTATTCCAAGCATCAACAATACTTTGGTGCGAAATATTTTTCCCAGATAGTTTCTGTACTTGCTCAACAAATTGCGCTTCATTGATTTTACCAGTTTCCAAATCATCAAAGAGTTTATTTTGATTACTCTTGGAGTAAATATCCTCGACCTGTTGCACGCCCAATTTTTTAAATTCTTTTTGTGGTAGCTCATAATCGATATTCAGAATAACGCCACCCAAATCAAAAATTATATTTTTTATCCCTTTCATTATTTTATTTAAAATAGATTTCAAAAAAACAACATTATTATATACTTTTGCGCTCCTAAAGATTTTTTCTTTATAAGATTTTGAAAATAAATCTTTGGACCTATAGCTCAGTTGGTTAGAGCACCTGACTCATAATCAGGGGGTCCTAGGTTCAAGTCCTAGTGGGTCCACGAAAACAGAACGAGTGCGAAGAGCGAAAGCGATTCGCGCTCGTTCTGTTTTTGTACCCCGCTCTCGCTTTGTTTCCCGCTCTTAATCAGAACGAGTGCGAAGAGCGAAAGCGTTTAGCTCTTTTTTTATTATTGCA
>CANJRV010000136.1 GCA_947476825.1 Bacteroidota bacterium
ATGTGAATAACACTGTATGAAATGCAATAATGCATGCTATGCAGCGAATAGTACCACTGTCTAGTAAAGTAGTATAAAAAATCCTGAAGGGATTGAATGTGAATAACACTGTATGAAATGCAATAATGCATGCTATGCAGCGAATAGTACCACTGTCTAGTAAAGTAGTATAAAAAATCCTGAAGGGATTGAATGTGAATAACACTGTATGAAATGCAATGCAGTGTAGAATGACAAGCAATGAAGCTTCGATTCTCATTAAGGTTTGAATGTTTTACAGTAAAAACTTTTCATCGAATTCAATATCATGTTCTTGTAGCAGCTCTATATATTCATCGAGAAAAGTTTTTGTTTTATGATGCTCTTCCTGATTTTTTATGTACTGGATTAAATTATTTTTAGCACCTATGGAATACGTAAATGCGCCATATCCATCTTGCCAACCATTGAATTGTGGGAATAAGTTTTTTTCTTTAATCAATTTTGATGAAGATAGTTTTAGATCTTTCACCAAATCAGCTAGTGCAATGGAAGGATGTAAATGAGTGAGAATATGCAGATGGTCTTCTACACCATTGATTCTATAGAGATGACATCTTTTCTTTTCAAGTAGTCCCCACATGTGTTGAAATAATTCTACTCGATGCTCTTTAATTAGGCTGTGTGCTCTATATTTTGTACTAAAAACAATTTGATATAATATCTGTGTGTAGGTGCTCATAATGATTTATTTTTTGGGATTTCATAACGTGTAACATGTGGCAAGATAGATAATATTTGAGAATTTTGTGCATTGTTCATGAGCCGAATAACCAGAATCGATGAAGAATAAAAATTGGATCAAATAGATTATAAAGTTCCCTTTTGCTTAAGATTACATACATTTATATTCTCTAATCATTCGATGCACAAACCTTTTACAAGAATGAAAAAAATATTTCTATTTATTGTACTATCCTTCCAGATTTGTTTTTGCATGGCACAATCCAGCGAAGAAATCATAGAGGCTCATATCAAAGCGATAGGTGGCGAACAAAAATGGGATAGCATTCAAACGATTGCTATAGCGAGTACAATTCATACAAAAACTAGCAATTTGGTTTGCCTAAAACAAGTCATCAAAAATAATTGTATCAGAAATGATATTGCTATTAGTAGTAAGGAAGCGGATGCAAAACCTGCTAAAAAATATTATGTTTTGATAACCCCAAATGGCGCATGGAATTACCTACCCGACAACAAAGCGAATGCAGTATTGCCACTCGATTCTTTGGAAACAATTACTTACTTGGATGAATTGGATTATGAAGATCCGTTCTTGCATTATACCGATAAAAATAGAATCATTACGATGCAAGAAATTGTATATGAAAATAATGTTTCCTACAATACCTTTTCGATTGCGTATCCATCTGGTAAAACAGAAATAATTTTTTTAGATAGCGAAACTAATCTGATGGCAAAGCGAATCATTCTTGGAGATCCAGATGTAACGATAGAATATCATGATTATGAATTTCTTCCACAAGGAATACTCTGGCCCAAATTTGTAACTGCATCTTATGGCACTATTGTGTTTGATAAAATAGGCATCAATGAAAATATGGATATGAATATTTTTAAACCGAGCCCAATTGCGCATGCCAATAAATTTAATGAAGTGCGATAAGATGAATAGGAGATTGGTTTTATGCGATTGTAGCAGGGCTTGATTTCCTAATCTTCCAACAATAATGAATCTTCTTATTTCGAAAATCATTTGGAATAGTTTGTAAACTAATATCTTCAATGGAAAATGAAGAGAAGGCTTTCGTGTCCAATTTAAATTCCCTAAAGTTGGTGGAGAAATAAAGGGTTCCTTCGGGCTTCAGATGCTTAAGCGTGTTGGTAAGGAGTTCAACATGATCGAGTTGAATTTCGAAAGTGGTTTTTGACATCGAACTTCTAGAATGCGTTGGCGGATCTAAAACAATAATATCATATAATTTTGGTGGCGTTTGTTTAATCCATTCTTTCACATCCGTTTTAATAAATTGATGCCTCGCAATAGGTAGATTATTCAATTTAAAATTCTCTTTTGCCCAATTCAAATACGTATTAGATAAATCGACAGTTGTGGTAGATAAAGCGCCACCCATAGCGGCATACACAGAAAATGAACCAGTGTAAGCAAATAAATTTAATACTAATTTCCCTTTGCAATTATCCATCACCATTTTACGTGTTGGTCGATGATCCAGAAATAAACCAGTGTCTAAATAGTCATGTAAATTGACTAAAAATCGTATGCCATTTTCCTTTACTTCGGTGAATTGTTTAACGGTATTTACTTTTTGATATTGCGATTCTCCTTTTTGTCTTTCCCTTACTTTTAAAAATAGCTGGCTGTCATCCAAAGCAAAAATATCTTTTATATCTGTCATACAATTCTTTAGCCAATCTTGATATTCTTCCTCATCTAATGGATGTCTTGTTCGATATTCGGCAATATGAATTTGTTGTTCATACACATCCACGCACAGTGGATATTCAGGCATATCCCAATCATAAATTCGGTAGCAAGAAATTGCTTGTTGCGCTAAATAAGATTTTAATTGCTTTTGGTTTTTCTTAATTCGATTATAAAAAGGGCTTCTATTTTCCACGATGTAAATATAAGGTTTGGCAAATGGGATTCAATAAAAAAAAACACCATCAATACAGATGGTGTTTTTAAATTATATTTTATTTGTGTGCTATTACGAATTTGCTTTCGCTCCTTTTACACGAGCAATTACTTCTTCTGCAATATTATTTGGTGCTGGTGAGTAATGGCTGAATTCCATCACATTACTAGCACGACCACTAGATAAAGATCTAAGTTGAGTTACATAACCAAACATTTCAGAAAGAGGAACTTTAGCTTTGATGACTTGTGCACCTGCTTTACTATCCATACCTTCTAATAATCCACGACGACGGTTTAAATCGCCAGTTACATCACCCATGTATTGGTCTGGAGTTATTACTTCAACTTTCATGATAGGCTCAAGTAAAACTGGTTTTGCTTTTCTACCTGCTTCACGGAATGCTTGACGAGCGCATAATTCAAAGCTCATTGCATCCGAATCCACATCATGATAGCTACCGTCAAATACTCTTACTTTCATCGTTACTACAGGATAAGCTGCAAGAACGCCATTATTCATAGCTTGTTCAAAGCCTTTTTGTATAGCTGGTAAGAATTCTTTAGGAATAGATCCACCGAATAAATCATTTACGAATTGGAAAGTTTTACCTTCATTTTCTTTGATCCATTCTTCATCAGCAGGTCCAATTTCAAACTTAATATCGGCAAATTTACCACGACCACCAGATTGCTTTTTCAATACTTCACGATGTTCAACAGTTGCTTGGAATGCTTCTTTGTAAGCAACCATAGGCGCACCTTGATTTACTTCCACTTTGAACTCACGACGCATACGATCTACGATAATCTCCAAGTGCAATTCACCCATACCACTCAAAATGGTTTGACCTGTTTCTTCGTCTGTTTTTACACGAAGCGTAGGATCTTCTTCTACTAATTTAGCGATTGCCATACCCATTTTATCTACGTCCGCTTGAGTTTTTGGTTCTACAGCGATTGAGATAACTGGTTCAGGGAAAGTCATAGACTCTAATACAACAGGGTATTTTTCATCACAAAGTGTATCACCTGTTTTAATATCTTTAAATCCTACAGCAGCACCGATATCACCAGCTTCAATAAAATCAACTGGGTTTTGTTTATTGGCATGCATTTGCATAATACGACTGATACGCTCGTTCTTTCCAGTACGTGTATTCAATACATAGCTACCAGAATCTAAGCGACCAGAGTAAGCACGGAAGAAGGCCAAACGACCTACGAAAGGATCTGTCATGATTTTGAAAGCAAGTGCAGCAAATGGTCCTTTCGGATTAGCATCTCTTTTTACAGCTTCACCAGTTTCTGGATTTACACCATCCACTGCTTCAATATCTAAAGGACCAGGTAAGTATCTACAAATTGCATCTAGTGCAGTTTGTACGCCTTTATTTTTGAAAGAAGAACCGCACATCATCGGAATGATAGAAATATCTATCGTTGCCTTGCGAATCGCAGCATGTACTTCATCTTCTGTAATTGTATTTGGATCATCAAAGAATTTCTCTAATAATTTCTCATCATAATCAGCAACTGCCTCAATTAAATGTTGTCTCCATTCGTTAACATCATCTATCATATCTGCAGGTATTGGAATTTCACTGAAGGTCATACCTAAAGAAGCATCATCCCAAACAATCGCTTTCATAGTAATTAAATCCACAACGCCTTTGAAGTGGTCTTCAGCACCAATTGGTAATTGTAATGGTACAGCTTTTGCTCCAAGCATTTCTTTCACTTGTTTTACCACGTTCAAGAAATCAGCACCGCTACGATCCATTTTATTTACAAAACCGATACGAGGAACTTTATATCTATTCGCTTGACGCCATACTGTTTCAGATTGTGGTTCAACGCCAGATACAGCACAGAAAAGCGCTAGTAAGCCATCCAATACACGTAATGAACGTTCTACTTCTACAGTAAAATCCACGTGACCCGGGGTATCGATGATATTGAATTTGTATTCTTTTGTATCCGGTGTTTTACTTCCTTGTAATGTTGGGAAATTCCAAAAGCAAGTGGTTGCTGCTGAAGTAATCGTAATCCCACGCTCTTGTTCTTGAGCCATCCAATCCATAGTTGCACCTCCATCATGAACTTCCCCAATTTTGTGGTTAACCCCTGTGTAATAAAGGATACGTTCTGTGGTGGTAGTTTTGCCAGCATCAATATGTGCGGCAATTCCAAAGTTTCTTTGGTAGCGTAAATCTCCCATTGTTGTTATTTTTATATTTTAATGATGAACGAAGAAACCTATAGGTAGCTAGGTTTTTCGAGGCGCAAAGGTAGGGTATAATTCTTGAAAAAGAAATCCATTTTTTAAAATAATACCATCCGTGCATAGGTAATGGCTAAAAAGAGGAGAAGAATTTGAAAAATGGGTATATACTATGAGGTGTTTTTTGGAAAAAGGGTACTGTGGTTCATGATTAAGGCTATACAAAAAGGGGAATGAAAATATTTTGGGCGGCAATCACGCTATCCGTTCCAATCTTTTTGCTTCAAAGCAAGCAAAAAGGATTTCCACTACTATCGTTGCCGCAATGCATCCACCAAAGAAGCTTTTTCTCTTATTGTATTTTTAGTTTACCTACCATTAAATTGATTTTTTTGGAGAAAAGTCAATGCCACGGTGAATGAGGCATGGTTGAAAAAAACACTACTAGAGTAGAGTTATTCATCGCCCATAAAATCATCATAATTTTCGGTGGAGACAAGTAGCGTTTGTGTCGGATGATACGCATTTAAATAGGTCAATGGAATTTTAGCTTTTGCTTTTGGACTCCATTTGATTTCGCAAGCAATGGATTTTTTTCTATCGATTTCGATATAATCAATTTCTTGTTGCTGTGCGCTTCGCCAAAAATAACTCTTGCTTTCTGATCTATTGATGTTTAATAATCTCATGCGTTCACTGATGACGAAATTTTCCCACAAAGCACCTTTGTCTGTTCTTTGATGCAAGGGCATAAAGTTTCCTGTGACTGCGTTCAAAATACCATTATCATAAAAATAGATTTTCTTTTTCTTTTTTATTTCATTCCGAATATTACCACTGTATGCTTCTAATTTAAAAATGACAAATGTTTTTTCTAATAGGTCTACATATTTTTCTATGGTTTTATTGTCCGCTTTTACCAACTGACTCAATTCGTTGTAATTGACTTCACTGCCAATTTGTAAAGCCAATGCTTTTACAATTTTTTCCAATAGGGCAGGTTTACTTACCTTATCTAGTATAAATAAATCTTTGTATAAATAGCTGTTCGCAATGAGTTTGATATGTTCCTCTGCATCATGGGCATTGGTTACTATTTCTGGATAGGAGCCATAAATTAAACGCTGTTCCAGATTTCGTTTTTCTTCTAAATGCCCATAATGATTTGCCATTTCTTGAAAACTAAAAGGATATAAATACACTTCATATTTTCGGCCTGTTAAAGGCTCGTTTGTTTTGTTTGCCAATTCAAATGCCGAAGATCCAGTTGCAATCACTTGCACTGTATGTATTTGGTCTACAATCATTTTAATCACAAGACCAATGTCCATTATTCGTTGTGCTTCATCAATAACCAAGATAGTTTTCTTGCCAATTATTTTTATGAGTTTGGAAACATTGGGTTTGAATAATAATACCATATCCAATTATATTATAGTCCAATCAATATCAACAAAAATATAGTTATATGCGCATGTAGATTTTACAAGGCTTTTTGTTAATCCTCCTGCAACATTTGTAAAGAAGGAACTGATTTCCTCAAGTGTTTTGTAGAATTG
>CANJRV010000137.1 GCA_947476825.1 Bacteroidota bacterium
ACTTTGATGGGAAAGGTATTAATTTAAATACAATAAGTTCGAAAATTCTGTTCTTCTTATTTTACAAAAAAGCTAGTTACAAAATACGTAATCGCTGCAAGAATTGCACTGATTGGAATGGTCAATATCCAAGCCCATAATAAATTAATGGTTACTCCCCAACGTACTGCGCTCAATCGTTTGGTAGCACCAACGCCAATGATAGCACCAGTTATGGTATGTGTTGTTGAAACGGGAATACCCATTTGTTCTGTCAAAAATAAAGTAGTTGCTCCAGCGGTTTCAGCACATACACCTTCTAGTGGTGTTACTTTCGTGATTTTTGTACCCATTGTTTTTACAATTTTCCAACCACCACTTAAAGTACCTAAAGCGATAGCAGCATAACATGCCAATGGAACCCATTCTGGCATTTGCTTAATATCTACAATTTCACCATTTGCCATCAAGGCAGCAGCGATAATTCCCATTACTTTTTGTGCATCATTTCCACCATGTCCCACACTAAATGCAGCAGAAGAAAGTAATTGTAATTTCTTAAACATATTGCCGGTTTTGGCAGCACTGGTTGTTCTAATTTTTTCATTATAAATGAAGGCAATAATAAACAATAAAATAAGACAAATGATGCCTACACGAAGTACTGTATTATCTGCTTTGGTCAATTCTTTTTGCAAATCAGCTTTCACATCCACCTTTATTTTTTTCTTGAAATCATCAATTTTATCTACGCCTATTGGGTAATTCAAGGACATTAATTTGTACGCCATGGAAGTCGATAGGCTATCAAAACCAATTTCTGGTAATTTCTTGCACATGGGTTTTACACTATCCAAGGCATCTTGCGCAATCTTGTATGACTCTAGCTTTTCAGCACTTCTATCTTTTATCGCTTTCTTTTTGTCTACTTCTAAAAAGAGAGCCAGTTTATCTCCTAGTTTAGAAATTTCAATGTCCTTTGTGCTCACGTTTGCTATGATTTGAGCAGCAACTTTTTCGCTTCCATCTTGCTCATAACGATTGGAATACGGCGTTATCTCTGCAACACTTTTTTTCGACTTTTCTAATTTTGTCGATTGGTCTTCTATCTTCTTTTGTATGCCTTCTATTTTTTTTGCATTGCTACTATCAGAAGGATTGTTTTGTAACGAAATTAAGTCCTCATTTAGCTTCACAATTTCGTGCTCGTATTTGTCTATCTTAAAATATTTAGCAACATTCTCTTTGATTTTATCTTCTTGAAATTTGACAAAGGAAAACCAAAGTCCTACACAACAAGCTAACAAAATGCTACATTTTAACCATGTATTTCTGGAAATAGTGACTAAAGTAAAAAACATAGAAATGGCCATTCCTATTAGTGGAGCCAAGAAAATAAATAGAATGGTTTTTGTGATTTTTGTATTGTCAATAATCACTTTTAAAGAAGGTAAGTCTTGGTGATTTTGTGCAGCAGAAATAAATGCATGTGTAATAGCCGCACCTGCAAATCCACCGATTAAGGTATGCGAAGAGGAAGAAGGAATACCTCTCCACCAAGTAAATAAATTCCAAATAATAGCTGCAATTAATCCAGAGAAAATAACAGGAAGGGTAATATATTCTTTAAAGACAGTCTTGCCAATTGTGTTGGCAACAGCATGATCTTTAAAAATTAAATAGGCAATAAAATTAAAGAAGGCTGCCCAAATTACTGCTTGAAGTGGCGTCAATACTTTCGTTGAAACGATGGTTGCAATAGAGTTTGCTGCATCATGAAAGCCATTGATATAATCAAAAATTAAGGCTAAAATAATAATGATAAGAATAAAAGACATACTATAATTTTATGAGTGATGCTAGAAATCGTTTACTAAGCATATTTGATTACGATAGATTCGATCACATTACCTGCATCTTCACATTTGTCGGTAGCTGTTTCCAATACTTGGTAAATCTCTCGTTTTTTGATTACCTCTTTTGCATCTGGTTCTTCTGCGAATAAACGTTCAATGCTCAAATCATAAATATCGTCTGCTTGGTTTTCCAAACTATTTGCTTTAATCAATGCGCTGGTTATTTTGGCTACGTTTTTCATGTTACGCAATTCCATTACTGCTGTACGAATGGCTTCTACGCCGAGTTCTATGCACTCTGCTAATTTTTGTATGCCTTGTTCTTGTGGATTGACTTTATAGAAATTAATTTTTTTAGCAGAGGCATTGATATAATCTGCGATATCATCCAATGCAGAAGCCAAAGCATGTATATCTTCTCTGTCGAAAGGGGTAATAAAATTACGTCCTAGTTCAAGGAAAATTTGGTGGGTTAGTTTGTCATTAGCATGTTCTAAAGATTCAATTTGAATAATGATAGAAGCACGTTTATCAAAGTCGGGTTCATGAACTAATTCATTCAATTTTTTAGCCATTACAATAACGGTATCGACTACATTTTCAAAAAGGCCATAAAATATTCTGTCTTTTGGCTGAAAAATTTTCAAAATAGCATTTAAACTCATGATAAATAGGATTTATGTTTATTAGTGTCAAAGGTTAAAAAAAAAATGGAAATGGAAGGAAATATTTTTATTGGTAGCAATTTGGTAATATTGGATTCACAAATAATAAGTAGTCGACTTCGGTGCTTTATTATTTTTATACAAAAAAACGCAACTTGTAAGAGTTGCGTTTTTAATATGATATAGGTTAAGGTGTTACTTATTTCTGATCGTCCGCTTTAATAAATTCAGCATTGATATTGACATTGATTATATCACCTACCATTGCATTTGGTGTACCTTCACCTACTTTAAAATCTTTACGGTTTATTTTACCTGTTACTTTAAATCCTGCTGTACTTTTTTTAGAATAAGGATTTAAACCTGTTTTAATGATAGCTGCGAAAGATACTTTTTTAGTAATACCATGCATAGTTAAATCACCATTGATGACATAAGCGTTTTTCACTTTTGTTTTTGTGAATGAAGTACTTTTGAAAGTAATGGTTGGATAGGAAGCAGCGTCAAAAAAATCTTTGGATTGTAAGTGCTCATCTCTTTTTGTATTGTCTGTATTTACGGAACTTACTTTTGCAGTGAATGTAGCTTCTGCGTCAGAAAGGTCATCGTTAGAAGCAGTAATAGTTGCTTCAACATCTTTAAAATAGCCATCTACATCAGATAAAGTCATGTGCGAAACGGTAAAGCCAATTTTTGCATGGGCATTGTCATAATTCCATGTGCTTTTCATTTTTGCTGTAAAAGATACAAGTCCGGCGGTGATAGCAAGTAATGCTATGATGCTTAGTTTTTTCATTTTGTTTTGTTTTTTTTTGTTTAGGGTTAAGAATGTTTTGTTTTGAATTTATTTTGAATCGCCTGGTTCGCTAAGGCATGAATTATTTTTATATTTTAATACTTTGTTTCATCATATACACATGTTCATTCGGTCCAGTAAAATGAAAGTAGGAATAACATTCGCCCGCTTGCAGTATTGGAGAAAGTATTTCATATCCTTCCTCTTTTAGTTGTTTGAATTTGGCTTCAATATTATCGGTCCAGAAACCCAAAACCATTTTATTGTCTTTAAAAAGATAAAGTGGCGTGTCTGCAATTTCCGTATATAATTCCACAATAAAATGATTAGGCATTTCTAATACAACTACACCAGGCAGTTCCATTACTTCTTTGGCACCCAAAATAGTCGTATACATATCTTTCATACTGGCAAGTGCAGCATTGTTAGTTTGAATAGCTATAGAATGTAATCCGATATGTTTCACTTTGTGTGGTATTGCGATGCAAAGATGAAATCCTAAACGCTAATTATCATTGATGCATGATAAAATAAATTGTGATGTATGTCACATCTTATTTCGGATGCGACTGAGTGTTTCTCTAGTAATGCCTAAATAGGAAGCAACCATATTTAATGGTGCACGCAATAAAATCTCAGGTTGTAAATGCAAGAGTTCACGATATTTTTCTTCTGCTGAATAACTTAAGGTTGCGTTGATTCTCTTTTGAATCGCAATGAAATTTTTGGCTTGTAATTGTCGCATCATGTCGCCAAATGCTGGTATAGTAAGGGATAGAGATTCTAGCTGTTCAGGTGTGGTCATGAGCATATCCGTATCTTCTATTGCATCGATATTATACATCGAGGGCAATTTTGTTAAGGCACTTTCTCGATCGGTAATCCACCAATTTTCGAAAGCAAATTGCACGATATGTTCAGTGCCTTTTGCGTCTACTCGATACAAACGCATACAACCATTGCATATAAAAGCAATTCGATTACAGACATCACCTTCTTGCAAAAAATATTGTTTTTTGCGCAGCTTTTTAGGAACGAAAACGGATTGTATAGTTTCAAAATCCGCTTTGCTAATATTGGCTTTAGAGGAAATGTATTGCTCTAGGATTTCATACATAAGGTTTACAAAAGTAGTAGATGGTTTGTTGAATTGTATACTTTATTCTGTCTAGATTAAAAATGATTTGCACGAATTCTTTTCAAGGAACTGTATTGCGGCAACGATCGAATGGAAATCCTTTTTGCTTGCTCTGAAGCAAAAAGATTGGAATGAGAGCGTGTGTGCCGCCCAAATAATTTTGAAACAAAATGGAGTACTGCCATTATTCTTTTGTAAATTTCAAAGCCGTTTTACGAACGCCATCATTGAGTTGTACAAAATAAATTCCTTTCGGTAATTGTTGGGTTGGTAATAGAATATGATTCGCATCTCGACTATTTTTTTCATACAACACTTGACCAGAAACGGAAGTTATTTGAACTTGTAATGTTGGAATGGCGTGTTGAAAGCTAAGATGTAAAATATCATCTGTAGGATTTGGATATAGATGCGTTTCGGTGCTCAAATAATTATCGGAAATATTTTCCACTGACACCTCTCTACAATCGGACGTATCACTACATCCATTTAAAGTAACAATGACTGCAGCAAAGGTATTATTCGGAGCGATATAAGTAGCTGATGTTGCATTCGGTATGATTGCAAAAGGGTTGCATTGAATCCATTGATAAGTAGATGGCGGTAAGGCTTGTGACGTAAGCGTAAAGCCTGCTTGCGTCACATTGGTATCCGGCGTACTTATATTCAATGTTAGAATAACCGTGCTATCACAATTCTGTGCGGTGATAAAATTTTGCGTATACGTACCAGAACTTGTGTACACTTGTCCATTCGATATATAAGGTCCACAGCCACTAAAGGAAATATTGGTTGGTGGTAATGGCGTAATAGTTAAATCCAAATCTACTATACTATCGCAACCAAATGTGGTGAGAAAATAATTGGTATATACGCCAGAAGTATTGTAGCCAACACCATTGTAGAAATAGGTACCACAAGCATTTACAATAATGCTACTATTGGCAGAATTATGAATGGTGACATTCATTGTTAAAATACTATCGCATCCGAGGCTATTTGTTAAGGTATCAGAATAAATTCCTGATGTAAAAATGATTTGCGAATTGGCAATATAATAGTCACATGCGGTTATGCTGGTATTGCCATAGGTAGTATTCCCAACTGTCAAATACAGTGTGATGGAGCTATCGCATCCATTTACATTGTTATACACTTGCGTATACGTACCAGTGTTGGAGTAGCTAATACCATTTAAAATGTAAGGGTTATTACAAACCGTTGCTGTAATGGTAGTTGGTGTTCCACTACCTGTTAATTGCAAGGTTACGATACTATCACAACCAACTGCATTGGTAAATAATTGGGTATAGGCTCCGTTGCTGGTATAGGTTTGACCATTTAATGTATAACTACATGCATTCGCATTGATGGTTGTATAAGACATCACACATTGTGACCATTTGAAATAAAAGAGGTCGCTTGTACTTGGTGATTGCAAGGCAGTTAATGTATTGCTTGCAGCCGAAGGGTCAAAATCAACAGTAGCACCAAATACACCAGTGGCATATATATTATTGTTTTTGATAGCTATGGCAAGCCCGCCATCATTGTCGGTTGACCCAATATTGTGTGATGAAATGTAGTTGCCATTATTATCTAATTTAGACATAAAAATATCATATAAACCAGCCGAGCTTAAAGTGGCATTACCAACGCCTGGATCAAAATCGCAACTACCTTCAAAATATCCTGTAGAATAAATATTGTTGGCAGGATCTAAATCCAATCCACCATATTCATCATCGTTCGCACCGCCAATTTGTTTTGTCCAAAGGAAGCCTCCACTTGCATTTAATTTAGAAATAAAACAATCGTAGGAAGTAGACAAACTAGTCAGTGAATAATTAGAGGCACCAGGATCAAAGTCAATATTATCAATGAATGTTCCACCTAAATAAATAGCATTTGTATTATCTACTTTAATTGTTTTTAAATAAGCATTGCCTGAACCGCCAAATTCTTTACCCCAAATAGCATTGCCAAT
>CANJRV010000138.1 GCA_947476825.1 Bacteroidota bacterium
GAATCACGGATGAGGAGGATGAAGAAGATTGCACGGATAATGCAGGAATCATATTGTCTGAATCACGGATGAAGAGGATGAAGAAGATTGCACGGATAATGCAGGAATCATATTGTCTGAATCACGGATGAAGAGGATGAAGAAGATTGCACGGATAAATGCAGGAATCATATTGTCTGAATCACGGATGAAGAGGATAAAGAAGATTGCACGGATAATGCATAGTCTGAATCACGGATAAAGAGGATGAAGAAGATTGCACGGATAAATGCAGGAATCATATTGTCTGAATCACGGATGAAGAGGATGAAGAAGATTGCACGGATAATGCATAGTCTGAATCACGGATTAAGAGGATTGCACAGAAACTACCTAGGTAAAGTAACCTTATCCAACTTATTTGAACCTTAGACTCTAATTCCATATTATTTCAGGACTTATCTGTTTCATCCGTGTCATCTTCTTCATCCGTGATTCTAACATGTAAGATTTTTTACCAATCAAGAATCCTGTACTGAGCGCAGCCGAAGTATAGTTCACACAAAGAACGAGTTCAATACCCATTCACAAAATTTTTCACCCTATTTTTGTCGCAATAAAATGGTCAGATAATATGAAGATACTCCTATTGGGAAGTGGCGGCAGAGAACATGCATTAGCTTGGAAAATAACACAAAGTCCGCTTTGTACAAAATTGTATATAGCCCCAGGAAATCCGGGAACAGCGCTATTTGGCAGCAATGTGTCGCTATCCGTGAATGATTTTGAAGGGATAAAAAAACTCTGTTTACAAGAAGAAATTCAGATGGTAGTTGTTGGTCCCGAAGAGCCTTTAGTTCGTGGGATTTATGATTTTTTTCAACAGGATACTGCATTGCAACATATACAAGTTATTGGTCCTTCACAAAAAGGGGCTCAGTTGGAAGGAAGTAAAGCATTTGCCAAAGAATTCATGCAAAAAAATAATATTCCTACGGCATCGTATCGTGGATTCAATCAAGATAATTTCGAAGAAGGCTTGGCATATATACGTCAACACGCGCTGCCAATTGTTTTAAAAGCTGATGGTTTAGCTGCTGGCAAAGGCGTTGTCATTTCGGAAACGCATGAGGATGCTTTGTTTCATTTTACAGAAATGATACAAGACAAAAAATTTGGTGAGGCAAGCGCAACGGTAGTGATAGAAGCATTCTTGACGGGTATCGAATGTTCTGTATTTGTACTTACCGATGGAAAAAATTATTGTTTATTACCTTCTGCTAAAGATTACAAACGAATAGGCGAAGGCGATACAGGATTGAATACGGGTGGTATGGGTGCCATTTCACCAGTGCCTTTTATGGATGAAGACTTTCTGGAAAAAGTGAAGCAACAGATTATTTTACCAACCATGAAAGGAATAGAACAAGACAATATTATCTACAAGGGGTTCATTTTTATTGGCTTAATCAAAGTGAATAATGATCCATTCGTAATCGAATACAATTGCCGTTTAGGTGATCCAGAAACAGAAGTCATACTACCTCGTTTGGAAAGTGATTTGGTGGAATTATTTGCCGCCTTGCATAATGAAAAATTGAATGATCTAGATTGTGTTCATTCGCCCTTACATGCTGCTACCATGATGTTGGTAAGCAAAGGCTATCCAGAAGATTATGAAAAAGGAAAATTGATTACACATACCAATGACATTACAGACAGCCTTGTTTTTCATGCAGGCACAGTATTAAAAGATAATCAATTGTATACCAATGGTGGACGTGTCATCGCAGTTACTTCAATGGCAAATAATTTGTCTGAGGCACTAGCTTGTTCTGCTAAAAATGCGGCTACTATTCAATATGAAGGGAAATATTATCGGAAAGATATTGGATGGGAGTTTGACTAAAATAAAATAAACTTGCAAAAAATGAGTTATGTGCCAAGTGAATTTTGTAACTGAATAGGATGAATATGCGTATTGTATTTGCTTATCGATTCGTGATTATTATTTTTTTGCTTCTGCATGCTTTTTCTATGCAAGCCCAAAGAAGTAAGAATGATACCATACAAGTAGGCGCATATATAATAGGCAATGATACCATGCCACATTTGTGGTTGAATGAAGTGTATATCAAAGCCCAAGCACCGAAGTGGTTAGTGAAACAAAGAAGGGAATGGCAAAGAAATCAAGATGAATATGCAAGGCTTAGGTATAATGTTTATTTGGTATATCCTTATGCAGTGGCAGCTTCACTCATATTAAAAGATGTAGATTCTGTGTTGGCATCTTTGTATAGTAAAGAAGCAAAGCAACAATTCAAACAACGCAAAGAGGATGAATTGAACCGAAAATTTAAACATGAATTAGAGGACCTAACCATCACACAAGGTCAGATATTAATCAAACTCATAGCCCGACAAACCGGTAAACCTTGCTACCAAATAGTAAAAGAATTGAAGGGAGGTTTTAATGCAGGAATTTGGCAAGCAGTCGCCTTATTGTTTAATAATAATCTAAGAAATACCTATGATGCACAAGGCGATGATGCAGTTATAGAGTCCTTGGTATTGGAGATTGAAAGCAGCGGTCATTTTGAGATGAAGTATTAATACATAGGTAATACTACATTTATTTTTATATTTGTGTTTCAACACGTACTAATGAAAATTAACATATTGGCGATAGCAGCACACCCCGATGATGCAGAATTATCTTGTAGCGGAACCTTATTGGTTCATAAAAAATTAGGTTATACAACAGGCATTATTGATATGACAAGGGGTGAGCTAGGAAGTAGAGGAAGTATAGAAACACGACAACAAGAAAGTGATCATTCGGCGCAGATATTACAATTGGATGCCCGAGAAAATTTAGGATTCCGTGATGGTTTTTTTAAAAATGATGAAGAACATGTGATGGCATTAATACAAGCTTTACGAACCTATCAACCAGATATCGTATTAGCAACTGCGCCACAAGATAGACATCCAGATCATGGCAGAAGTAGTTCTATCATTAAAGATGCTTGTTTCTTATCTGGCTTGTTAAAAATAGAAACCGAAAAGGATGGCAAAGCACAAGCACCTTGGCGTCCAAAGAAGATATTTAATTATATCCAAGACCAATATATAGAACCTGATTTCATCATTGATATTACACATGTTTTTGATCAAAAGATGTCTTGCATACAAGCCTATAAATCACAATTTTATTCTACCGATTTGGATGGTCCTCAAACCTATATTTCTTCTGAAGAATTTTTGAATACCGTGAAATATAGAAATGTGATGATGGGCAAACGAATTGGTGTTAAGTATGGTGAAGGTTTTTTAGCCATACATAATCAAATAGGCTTGAAAGATTTTAGCAATATGATTTTGCCGAATTTGGTGTGATGGGTGGATGAAAATTGAAATAAAATTGTTGGTGATAACACCAACAATGGCGTAAAGGTGTGAGTGTCTATAA
Source organism: Bacteroidota bacterium (assembly GCA_947476825.1). GTDB lineage: Bacteria > Bacteroidota > Bacteroidia > Chitinophagales > Chitinophagaceae > OLB11. Next base: position 3,452 of record CANJRV010000138.1, read on the forward strand.
AAAGTGATTGTGTAAGGATTGCAAATCCTGAACAGATGGTGTAAAATATGTATTTTTATATACCTTCGTTAAAATTGCGTACATGAAATATTTTTCATTTCATCCATAGAACAACGTAAACAACACATACACTATGAAAAAATTTTATATACTCCTCAGCTTCTGTTTGATTCATTTGATGACACAAGCACAAACAATTCCTGCATATGTTCCCACCAATGGCTTAGTGGGATGGTGGCCATTTAATGGAAATGCCAATGATGAAAGTGGCAATGGGAATAATGGGATTATACATGGGGCGGTATTAGCATTTGATAGACAAAATTCTAGTGGGCATGCCTATCATTTTGACGGTGTTGATGATTATATTTCAGTGCCAAATAGCAGCACATTGAACATCATAGGATCTCAATTAACTTTGTCATACTGGGTAAATTTTCAATTTTTACCTACTGGATTTAGTTTTAAAGGAATTTCCAAGGGTGGATGGGACCTTCAATCTGGATACGAATTACTTTTTGCAGAGCCAATTAATAGTAATATAGGTGGTAGCGCAGGTTTTTATATTTCTAATTGCGGAGTTGATTTTATCAATATCACTTCTTTTCAAAATCAGTGGATTAATTTAACTGGTACACTTAATAACGGGATAGCAAAAATTTATTTAAATGGTATACTAATGGGTTCAAATCCTTGTAGTAATAATTTAGTTGCAGATTTAATGGATCTGCAAATTGGTCGACGGGAGCCATCTAATGCATGGGCAGGATATCTTGATGGTGATATGGATGACATCGGAATCTGGAATCGTGCACTCACACCACAAGAAATTACTGCATTATATCAAGCACCTCCTTGTTCATTAAGCATCTCCTCACAACCAACAAATCAATCAACCACCACAGGCAGCAATACAAGTTTCAATGTTGGTGTAACAGCTACTTACTGCAGCAACCCTACAAGCTATCAATGGCAAACAAACACAGGGTTTGGATGGCAGACATTACAACTTGCTGGTCAGTATACAGGTGTAAACACAAGTACATTACATGTGAGTAATGTAGGTTCAACAAACACCAATCAACTCTTTAGATGTTTGATACAAAGTGGCACTCTTGCAGACACTACACAAACTGCCACATTAAGTGTTGTAAACACAGGCAATACTACTCTATCTGGTGTCACACATGCTATTCCTTATCAAGCTGTGGTGAGAGATGGAGCAGGTAATCCACTCATCAATCATCCCCTCACTGTCAGATGCACCTTACATGATAATACAGCATCAGGCACAAGCATCTATCAAGAGACACATACTATCACAACCAATAATCTGGGATTATTCACACTTCATATAGGCACAGGTGTGGCTTCTATAGGAAATATAGACAGCATACACTGGGCATTATACAAAAAGTATTTACAAGTAGAATTTGATACAACAGCACAAGGTGTTTCATACATTGATTTAGGAACACAACAATTAATGGCTGTACCCTATGCCTTATATGCAGAAACAGCAGGCAATGCATTGAATGCTCCTAAGGGAGATAATGGAATTGATGGGGTGAATGGTAGTAATGGTGTGAATGGTGTGAATGGAAGTAATGGACAGAATGGTGTGAATGGAGCTGATGGTATATCTGTTACATCTGCCAATATCACCAATGATTCATTGTATTTGAGTTTATCTAATAGTCAGACACTGAATGCTGGGAAATTAAGTGGTGGATTACCTAATGGGACAATAGCAGGAGAAATGATGTATTGGAATGGAACAGCTTGGGTGAGTGTGGCTCCTACAACATCACTACCCGGTAATCAGTCTAAGACATTAAGGTTTTGTAATGGAATGCCTACTTGGGAAGATTGCCCTGCTGTTTTGCCCAATATAACTACAGACTCTGCAGGTTCTATTACATTATCAAGCGTTTTAATTACAGGAATAATAAGTAATGATGGGGGTGCTACAATAACTGCACGTGGATTCTGTTGGAGCACAAGCAGCAATCCAACTATTGTACTGAATACAAAAACAATAAATGGTAGTGGGATTGGAAGTTTCACAAGTAATATCGATGGATTAATACCTGGTACCACTTATTACATAAGAGCCTTTGCCACCAATAGTATGGGTACTTCCTACGGGAATGAAGCAGTCTTTACTTCAGTTGAATTGTTACCAATTGGGATTAGTTATCAGGGAGGCATAATAGCATACACACTTCAACCAAATGACACTGGTTACGATCCAACTATACAACATGGATTAATTGCAGCTCCATTTGATCAAAGTAATGGTGCCGCATGGTACAATGGCTCATATGTAATGATAGGAAGCACAGGGACTATGGTTGGTTCAGGAAATACCAACACAAATGCAATTGTTTCTATACAAGGTAATGGTAATTATGCGGCTAAACTTTGTTATGATTTGGTCTTGAATGGTTATAGTGATTGGTATCTGCCTAGTAAGGATGAACTTAATAAACTATATCTGAATAAAACAGCCATTGGGGGTTTTGCCGCTGCCTACTATTGGAGTTCTAGTGAGAACAATAACGACTACGCCGATATTCAGGACTTCGGCAGTGGCGATCAGTACGCCGGCAACAAGGACAACACCTACTATGTGCGTGCAGTTAGGGCTTTTTAAAAATTTAACTATTTTCTTGATTATACTAAACAAACAGTTCAACGCCATTGTTGGTGTTATCACCAACAATATATATCACCAAAGATTAATAATGAGTCAAGAAGTCAAACCTATTATCGCCATTCAAATAAAAGGATGCAGATGAAAAGTAATAATCTTCTGGTAACAAACATAAACCTGCTTTCACTGGATTGCTATGTATGTATTCAAGCTTTTGTAAAAAAACATTTTCGTTATATAAAATAATTGGC
>CANJRV010000139.1 GCA_947476825.1 Bacteroidota bacterium
ACAAATAAAAAAACCCCGATTAAGGGGTTTTGTGGTGTGGGAGGGATTTGAACCCCCGACACATGGATTTTCAGTCCATTGCTCTACCGACTGAGCTACCGCACCTTTGATGTTGGGGTGCGAAAGTAATAGTTTCTTTTTTTATTTCCTATTTTTTCTAAAATCATTTACTGCAGAAGTCAATAATTGATTCAATAGGTTGAATTTTATGCCAGTATAGATACTATACCTGGATTAAATAGTTAATCAAAGAAGAACAAATTAATTCGCATATTCGCTCATAAACTTAATTCGCATTAATCTGAATTGTTCAGCGCTGATATTATTTTCTTTCATTACTGCACTAGCATCATCTATTGTACCACTTTCGCTTGTCTGAAAAAATTCATAAATATCATCTTGATCATATTCGTCTACATAGTCATTGATGCAATAATCCAAATTAAGCTTAGTGCCACTAGATACAATAGTTTCCATTTCTTGCAATAGATCCAACATATTGATTTCTTTCATTTTGGCTATTGTTTCTAATGCAATTTTTTTATCAATATTTTGAATAATAAACACCTTTAAACCACTCTTGTTTACTACACTTTTCATGATAAATTCATCCATTTTTTGGATGTCATTTTCCTCCACATATTTTGCAATTACCTCGACAAATTTTTTGCCGAATTTTATGGCTTTTCCTTTACTTACACCGGCTATGTTTTCCATTTCAGCCAGGGTAGTAGGATAATTAGTAGCCATGTCTTCCAATGAATTTTCAAGGAATACAACAAATGGAGGTACATTATGTTGTTTGGCCACTTGCTTGCGAACTTCTTTCAACATGTCTAATAATGCTGGATCCAAGGCGCTACTGGCATTTCCGCCACTAGATACGTCATCGTCATCTCCTTCAGCATCTTCAAATTTATGATTCAAAGAAAGTTTTAATGAGTATGGTTTTTTTAAGAAGGCCTTTCCTTTATCCGTTAATTTGAGTAGACCATATTCTTCAATATCTTTTAAAATTAAGCCTTCAACCAATAATTGTCTAACGAGAGAATACCAAAAATGCTCGTCCATTTGAAAGTGAGCACCAATGCCAAAACATTTTAATTTATTATGTTTGAAAGATTGAATTTGTGTATTCAATCGACCTAGAATGACATTGATAACATAATCAATACCAAACATTTCTTTCAATTGACGTATAGTTTCTAATGCTGAAAATACGGTATCTTTTACATCAATTTTTTCTTTCGGATGTAAGCAATTATCGCACATGTCATTGCATTTGCTATGATCATATTCTTCACCAAAATAATGAAGCAATACTTTACGTCGACAAATGGCACTTTCCGCATAGGCTACGGTTTCTCCAATGAGTTGTGCACCCATCTCACGTTCGGTAAGTGGTTTGTCTCTCATCAGATGTTCTAACTTCTGCACATCTTTATAGGAGAAGTATAATAAACATTTTCCTTCTAAACCATCGCGTCCAGCTCTACCTGTTTCTTGATAATAATTTTCAATGGATTTAGGAATATTATAATGCATCACAAATCGGATATCAGGTTTATCGATACCCATACCAAAGGCAATGGTAGCAACGATGACATCGACATCTTCCATCAAAAACTGGTCTTGCCTTTCTGCTCTTGTTTTGCTATCCAAACCAGCATGATAGGCTACTGCACTAATGCCATTGGCAACTAATATTTGCGCCAGGTCTTCTGTAGTTTTTCTATTTAAAGTATAAATGATACCGCTTTTGCCTCTATTCTGTTGAATAAATTTGACTATATGTTTTACGGTTTGATCTTTTTTGCCTTTTGGTACAATTTCATAATACAAATTACTTCTATTAAAAGAAGAGATGAAGATATTTGGCTTATTCAAAACTAAATTCTTTTGAATATCATCTTGTACTTTTGGGGTAGCAGTTGCTGTAAGGGCAATTACACTCAATTTAGGGTTGATGGTATTAATAATTTCACGAATCTTACGGTACTCTGGTCTAAAATCATGTCCCCACTCAGAAATACAGTGTGCCTCATCAACGGCAACAAACGAAATTTTTAATTCTTTTAAAAATTCAACATTTTCTTCTTTAGTCAAAGTCTCTGGTGCAACGTATAACATTTTGGTTTTACCGCCTAATAAGTCTTCTTTAACCTTTTTAATTTGCCCTTTATTTAAGGATGAATTTAAAAAGTGAGCTACATTTTCAATGTCACTGTAGCTGCGCAATAAATCCACTTGGTTTTTCATCAAAGCGATCAATGGTGATACTATGATTGCTATACCCTCACTGATTAATGCAGGTAATTGATAACACAATGATTTGCCACCACCTGTTGGCATAATCACAAAAGTATCTTTGCCAGCCAATAAACTCTCTATGATTTGTTCTTGTTCGTCTTTAAAGCCATCAAAGCCGAATTGTTCATGTAATGCTTTTTTAAGGTCCACTTTTTCAACCTTCTTTGCCTTCGCCATATGTTAAAATTTCTTTTTTATTCCCCTAAGGAATTGCTTCTTTTATAGAAGCGTTACTAATGTACAGTATGATTACTCAATTTGCAAGTGTAACTTCAAATAAAATAAATGCTTATACGAAAGTAAAGTATGAAAAATGAAATTAGGATAATGAATAGTTAAATATTTTTTTGTTTTGAAATCGGGGTTATAAATACTTTTTTTTAAATCAATTAATTGAAAATCCGCCACTGCTGACACGAATAAAATACAATGATATCAAGCATTATAGACCAAATCGCTTATAAGATCACTTCCGACAACAAATATTTATATTCATTTATAGCCTAATATAAACGACTAAAATACGACTGGAATATTTGGTGCCTATCATATTTGCATGGTCAAACGGAAAAGACGTCTTTCAGTTGGATTGAAGTAAATAAAATTTTTAAACCAAAAACAAAAAACAAATTATCATGTACGCACTTAAAAACAAAGTTCAATTGATTGGCAACCTCGGCGCAGATCCCGAAGTTCGCAACCTCGAAGGAGGAAAAAAAGTAGCTAAATTAAATATGGCTACAAATGAAAACTATAAAAATGCCAATGGCGAAAAAATAAATGAAACACAATGGCATCAGCTTGTCGCATGGGGCAAAGTAGCTGATATTGCAGAACAATACCTTAAAAAAGGTAGTGAACTTGCTATAGAAGGTAAACTCACACATCGCGATTATACAGATGCCAATGGCGTGAAAAAATATGTCACGGAAGTACAAGTGAACGAAATTTTACTTTTGGATAGTAAACCAACTGTGTAGTATTAAATAGTAGCACTACACAATAGCACTGTCGCACCCTCTTCGGAAATGAACGAATAGTAAAGATGGGTTTGTGGGTATAGGTATTCGTTTTGGTTATTGGCGTTTATCGCGTTTATCCCATTACAAAGAATGGTAGTTTATTCTGAAATCAAAGGAAAGTGCAGACAACAATAATCATAACAAAGAGGAATCCTGTGTGACAGTGCTTTTTAATTTAACCAATAGCAACAACCATAAAATCAAAAAAGCCTTGTGTGTTCCAATCTAATTGTATATTACTTTTAGCTTTTTAAAATGTGGCTCGTGCTGAAAAAATAGTTTATAATGAATGTAGATGATAGTAACAAATTATTCAAATTGGCGTTTGATTTCGTGAATGATACCAATAGTACATTGTATCTTACTGGGAAAGCAGGCACAGGTAAAACGACTTTTTTGAAATATGTAAAAACGCATTGTACTAAAAATATGGTGGTGATCGCACCTACAGGTGTGGCTGCAATTAATGCTGGAGGCGTAACCGCGCATTCCTTTTTTCAATTGCCATTTGGCCCTTATATTCCCAATGCCCAGGGTTCTGGAAAAGGTTTCGGACAGATAGAAAATGTAGTAGATAGAAATACTTTGCTAAGCAAGATTCGGGTGAATACGAGCAAAAAGAAATTAATGGAAGAATTAGAATTGCTCATTATCGATGAAGTAAGTATGCTACGGAGTGATATGTTGGATGCAATCGATACCATTTTGCGTTACGTTAGAAAGAAAAATCATGCATTCGGTGGCGTACAAGTATTGTTTATCGGCGATTTATATCAATTACCGCCAGTAGTAGTGGATTCGGAAAAAGAGATATTAGATCAACATTATCAAAGTCCTTTTTTCTTTCACGCCAGTGTTTTTGGAAATACAAGACCTATATTTATTGAACTGAAAAAAATATACCGACAAAGCGAACAGAATTTTATAGACCTACTCAATAAGCTAAGACATAATAATTTGGAGGCAAGTGATTTTGAAAAACTAAATGCCTTATACAATCCGAATTTCTCGGCAACTAAAAATAATTACATCACCCTTACCTCCCACAATTATAAAGCAGATGCCATAAATCGAGAAGAATTGAATGCACTGAAATCGACGGCATATGATTTTAAAGGGGAAATAATTGGCGACTTTGGTGACAAACAATTGCCAACCGATCTGCTATTGACCTTAAAGGAAGGTGCGCAAGTGATGTTTGTGAAAAATGACAGTAGTAACGAAAAGCTCTATTATAATGGTAAGTTGGCAACCGTAGTAAAACTCACTAATGAAGAAATCTTTGTTAAGTTTTTGGATAGTGACAATATGTTTGAAGTGACGAAAGAAACATGGGATAATATTGGCTATAAACTGAATGAAGAAACAAAAGAAATAGAAGAAAAAATAAATGGACAATTTATTCAATTTCCATTACGATTGGCATGGGCAATTACGATTCATAAAAGTCAAGGCTTAACTTTTGAACGAGCTGTAATTGATGCAGGAGATTCCTTCGCGCCAGGCCAAGTATATGTAGCACTTAGCCGTTGTACTTCTATGCAAGGATTAGTATTGCATTCCCGCATTTTACCAAGTTCGGTACAAAGTGATTATCGGATTTATGATTTTAATTTGAATGAAGAACATGAATCTGCTTTAGAAGAAAAATTAGTGCAGAATAAACTAGATTACCAAATAGATAGGTTACTAAAATTATTCGATTGGAATAAAATGTTGCAGGTAGCTTATCAAATGGAGGAAGTTACCTTGTTGTCTAAAACAATACCTGAAGAAGCAACTGCACTCGCATTGGCAAAGGAATTTATTGTAAAAATTAAGCTGCAAAAAGAAATCGCTGACAAATTTATTCTTGAATTCAAAACACTGCAACAATCCGTATTTTTTTCACACGATACAACACAATTATTAGATAGAACAAAAAAAGCCATTGCCTACTTCGCGAAATGTATCCACTACGATTTATTAGTTCCATTGCATGCCTTTTTTGAAAAAATAATAAATGCCCCACGGATTAAAAAATACCAACAAGCCTTACAGGAAGTTGATCAAATATGGTGGCAGCAATTACATCAGATGCAGACCGCCATGTACGATGGCTCTCCCATCATGAAAGAAGGTGTACTGTATGAAAGATTAAAAACAGAAATACCTATTGTTCCTAAACAAAAGGTGGAGCGCGGCGACAGTGCCAAACAAACTTTGGCTTTTTATTTAGGTGGAAAATCCATAGAGGACATTTCTAGTATTCGAAGTTTAGCGAAAAGCACCATTGAAGGCCATTTATTTGAATTTGTGAAATCAGGTGAATTAGAAATTTCGAGGTTTCTCAATATAGAAGAATTGAACACCATACAAGAAGCTAGATTAGCGAATAAAGAAGCTACAACGAATGAACTGAAAGCTATATTAAACGATACCTTCAGCTATCACCAATTGCGAATGGCCTTTTTTTATTGGCAAAAAGAAACTGGAGAAGTAGAGGCAAGCACCTAGGATCATCAGCATCCACCTTCACCAAATATCGCAATAATGGATTGATTATAAATTATTAAATCTATTCGCACAGATGGGCCAGTATTATTTTTTAAGGCATAAATAAGCTCCCAACTTTTACCGCCATCTGCAGATCGAGAGATGCCTTTGTTGTGGCTACAAAAAAGATATTTCCCAACTTGCACAACATCTTGAATAGATCGAATAGGCAGTAAGCCAACATCGAGTCGTTGCCACGTTTTACCATCATCTGTCGAATTTCGCAATGGAATATTATAGGCAAAGGTTATTCAACCCTTTCAGGCATGTGCGTCAACTTAAGATGGCTTTTTCGAGCTGCTGTTCATAATTTTCTCTATCATGCCTGGCATCATAGGTACAATATTTTTCAATTTTTCTAACCAACTCACAACGTATAAACAGCTGCCTGTTCGCTATGATA
>CANJRV010000140.1 GCA_947476825.1 Bacteroidota bacterium
GACTATACCATTTTCCTCACAGCCGATCATGGCAATAGCGATTATATGATTAATGAAGATGGATCACCGAATACGGCACATACCTTAAATCCAGTTCCATTTTTTATTATATCCAATGACTTTCATGGTCAAGTTAAAGATGGGAAATTAGGCGATATAGCACCTACTATTTTGCATTTCATGGGTATCGATATTCCAAAGGAAATGACAGGAAATGTGTTGGTAGAATAAATGAGAATATCTTAAAATGGTACATGTCCATTTAGGCTACAACCCTTGATATTCTAAATGGATAGCAAATATTTTTCACATTATTTTAACGCACAAAAGGGACTACTATCTTTTAAATTTGCCTTCCCAAATTTGCACAATTTATTATCCATGAAGGCCGCGTTTATCAGTTTATTATTCACGCTTGTAACTCTAGTTTCATCTGCGCAAGAAATTGTTTTTATTACACAACCTGCTGCAAATAAAGTGGGCATTCAAGATGCTTTTGAGGTAAAATATATTCTGAAGAATGCCAGCCAAATACAAAAATTTTCATTACCTGAGTCGAATGATATTCAAGTAGTGAATGGTCCATCGCAAAGTAGTAATACCATGATTACGAATGGAGAGGTTTCGACGAGCATTGAATTGACGTATGTTTTTCGTGCGAGACATAAAGGGAATATTGTGATTCCAGGTGGTATTGCGTATGGTGGTAATAAAGAGTTTCGTTCCAATAATGTAACTATAGAAGTGGTGGATGGTAGTGTAGCCCAGCAAAGAAATCAGCAACGTGGCGGCAATCCTTTCGGGAATGACCCATTTGCGGATGATCCATTTTTTGCTGCCATTCAAAGAAGGCAACAACAAATGATGCAACAGTTTCAACAAAATCAAGCACAAGCATTTGGTAGACAAGCGCCGCCGCAACAGCAATCGATGCAACAAAGACCAGAAGTGATTGGGAAAAAAGATATTGGAAATAATATGTTCATTAAAGTGGACGTGGATAAAAAGAAGGTTTCTTTGGGTGAACAAATTACAGCGACCTATAAAATGTATACTCGCTTGCCAATGGAAATTAATTTGACCAAATTACCTTCTCTAGTTGGATTTTGGAGCCAAGATTTTAAGATACCACAACCGCCTAAGCCGAAGCGTGAAATCTATAATGGGAAAGAATATCAAGTGTTTGAAATAAAAAAAACTGCTCTATTTCCAACGCAAACTGGAACCTTACAATTAGATCCTGCAGAAGCAGAAGGGATTGCCAGAGTATTAAGACCGAAACAAATAAAACAACAAAATCCATTGCAAGGTGCATTTGATAATGATCCGTTTTTCAAACAATTTTTTGGCTCCATGATGATGAATGATCCAAGTTTTGATAATAGTTTTATCACAGCGTATGATTATGAAGATGTACCTGTCAAATTGAAAAGTTCACCGATAAGTATAGAAGTTACAGATGTGCCAAATACCAATAAACCGAACTCGTATGATGGTGCCGTTGGCAATTATACTTTACAAAGTAAGATTGATAAAACAGAATTGACCACAGATGATAATGCAAATATTACCTTGCAAATCATGGGTAGCGGCAACCTGAAAATTATCGGCGCGCCAAAAATTAAATTCCCTGAAGACATAGATGCTTACGATCCTGTAGCTTCGGATACCATCACACATACCGATAATATTATTGCTGGTTGCAAGACATTTACGTATTCCTTTGCACCAAGAATTCCAGGTACATTTGTCATACCGCCAACATCTTTTTCCTATTATGATCCAACAAGTAAGCAATACAAAACATTGACTACGCCTACTTATACATTACATGTAAAATTGGGTAAAAATGATAATCGCGTTGCGAATAATAGATTGCCGAAAGATATTCATGATATACAAACAAGCCCAATTCAGTTACAAGGAAAGCACAATACGAAATGGGTATTTAGTCCTATCTATTGGGGTGGATTTGTATTGCCATTTTTCGCTTATATCGGTCTACTTTTCTTTAAACGAAAAGAAGAAATGTTACAAAGTGATATCGTTTTATTTAAAAATAAAAGAGCGAATAAAATTGCCTTGAAACGACTTGCATTGGCAGAGAAATTTTTGAAACAAAAAAATCAAAATGCTTTTTATGAAGAAGCATCCAAAGCAGTATGGTTGTATTTGAGTGATAAGCTGAATATCCCATTGGCATTGCTTTCTAAAGAATTAGCAGAACAAAAATTAACGGATAAAAAAATAGATACGGCCTTGCAACAAGAATTATTCCGTATAACAAACGAATGCGAAATGGCATTGTATTCGCCAGAAAGTGGGGTATTAAAAATGCAGCAAACTTATGGAGATGCTGTTTTATTAATTGGTAAATTAGAAGACGGATTGGTATGAAAAAATTAGGTTTATTATTCGGCTTCTTTTTGATATTGCTAGCGAACACAGTTCATGCGACAGATAATCCAATGTATACAGAAGCAAATAAATTGTATCAAGCTAAACTGTATGATAGTGCGGCTAATTTATTTTTACAATTGATAGAAAAAGGAAATGTACATCCTACACTTTTTTACAATGCTGGTAATGCTTTTTATAGAAGCAATAAAATTGGCATGGCAATATGGTGTTACAAAAAATCATTGCAACTACAACAAAATAAAAATTGTGCCGAAAATTTGAAGTTGGCGGAAATGAGAATGAAGGAACCCATTGCGGCAGTAAAGGATATTTTTTTTATTCGATGGTGGCAATCGGTGTATAGTTTGTTTAGCTTGAATGGCTGGGCTGGATCGAGTTTGGCATTTTTTTTATTCGGCATGAGTCTTCTGTATTATAAAAAAATAAAAGGAAGCGAAAGACCTTCCAATACGTATATCACTCTGTCTATGTTGGTTTCTGCGATTTGTTTATTTTTCTTAATCGTATTGTATATTCATGAAAGATTTCATTACAAAGGAATCATAGTGGAGCCTTATACATTTTTCAGAAAAGATATTCGTGCTGAAGGCATTTTGATTAGCGAAGGAATGGAAGTTGAATTTAAAGGAAATTATAAAACAGATATGCTCATCATTTTACCGGATGGGCGGGAAGGACAAATTCCTGCTACGGCATTTAGGAAATTATAATTCGTCTAGTATTTTCGGTTAGAAGAAGTAGTTCAATTTTCAAACAATTTGCTGGCAATAAATCTTCTGCAATTTGTGGCCATTCGATAAAGCAATAGCCATCGGCATTCGTCAAAATATCTTGTACACCCGTTTCGATAGCATCTTCCGTATTTTTTAATCGATACCAATCCATGTGAAAAATACTTTGTCCAGATTCTCTTAATTTATATTCATTGATGATAGAAAAGGTTGGACTGTTGGGGGTATCTATGCTGCCCAAAGCCTTACACAGTGCACTGATTAAAGTCGTTTTACCACTGCCCATTTCTGCAAAAAAAGCAATGCATTTGGCATGTGGATAGCTTTCCAAAATTCTTGCAGCTGTAGTTTCAATTTCGTCGAATGAATAATCCCAAGTCATGATGCGCAAATATAATTGTAAGGATTTTTAAAATATTGAATATGGTAAGAAAAGGTAAACTAAAAATGTAATGAGAATTCAGCTTCTTTGGTGGATGTATTGCGGCAACGATAGTAGTGGAAATCCTTTTTGCTTGCTTTGAAGCAAAAAGATTGGAACGGATAGCGTGAGAGCCGCCCAAAATATTTTCATTACAATTTTAGTATAGCCAAAGAAAAGAGATTATTTTGTGCGTTCTACTGTGGCGATTTATTTTTGAAAAAATACGCTACACTATTCATTAACACTTAAACATTACGTATGAAATTATTGGAGAATAAAATTGCGATTATCACAGGTGGAAGTCGCGGCATTGGCGAAGCTATTGTATTAAAATTTGCAGAGCAAGGATGTCATGTTGCTTTTACCTATATCAGCGATAGCAGTGCAGCGCGCAGCGAAGAACTGGTGCAGAAATGTGTTGCCTTGGGTGTGAAAGCAAAAGCATATCAAAGCAATGCTGGACTTTTTGCCGATTGTGAAAGCTTGGTACAACAGGTGGTCAGTGAATTTGGCACGATAGATATTTGTGTAAATAATGCTGGTATCAGTAAAGATAATTTATTGCTTCGCATGACCGAACAACAATGGGATGATGTGATGGATATTAATTTGAAAAGTGTGTTTAATATGACCAAGCAAGTGATGCGCCCAATGATGAAAGCGAAGAGTGGCAGTATTATTAATATGAGTTCTGTGATTGGTGAAATGGGCAATGCTGGACAAAGTAGTTATGCGGCTAGTAAGGCAGGTGTGATTGGTTTTACCAAATCGGTAGCGAAAGAAATTGGTAGTAGAAATATTCGTTGCAATGCCATTGCGCCAGGGTTTGTAGAGACTGATATGACTTCTTATTTACAAGATGGAGAAGGTGCCGAAAAATATAAAGCAGGTATTCCATTGGGACGATTTGCAAGTGCGGAAGATATTGCCAATACGGCTTTGTACTTAGCTTGTGACATGAGTAATTATGTAACAGGACAAGTGATTAGTGTTTGTGGTGGATTGTGTATTTAGTGCTTGAAGAATACTTTTTGTGTGCTCTATTTTGCAGCCAAATTGGTAGGAGAAGTGTAGCCTATTACGAACAATGTGTGAGGTTTTAAACGTAAAAAAATGTAGTCCATGATACACCAAATATTAAAAGACAAATCCGTCACCTTGTATATTATTTTGGCTGGCTTGTTTAGTACAACCGCCATTGTAGCAGAATTTATTGGTGGTAAAATATTTTCTTTAGAAAAAACATTGGGCTTGAAACCCTTTCTATTCAGCTTGTTTGGCGAACAAAATTTATCTTTCAATTTAACGGCTGGTGTATTGCTTTGGCCCATTGTATTTATCATGACCGATATTATCAATGAATATTATGGCATGCGTGGCGTTAAGTTTTTATCCTATCTGACAGTTGCTTTAATCAGCCTTTCTTTTTTTGCGGCCTTTGCTGCTATTCATTTAGTGCCTGCCGATTGGTGGGTTGGTGTGAATGCCGAAAAAGGAATTCCGGATACACAAAAAGCGTATGCACAAATATTTGGTCAAGGTATGTGGATTATTATTGGTTCTATTGTTGCCTTTCTGTTGGGGCAAATTTTGGACGTTTATATTTTTCATAAAATAAAAAATATCACGGGCGAAAAAATGTTGTGGTTTCGTTCTACAGGTTCTACGCTTATTTCGCAGTTCATTGATAGTTTTGTAGTTATTATCATCGCCTTTAAATTAGGGCAAGATTGGAGTTGGCCCAAAGTAATTGCGATTGCATTGGTGGGTTATTTTTATAAATTCTTTGTGGCGATTTTAGTCACGCCAATTATTTATGCCATTCATGAACTCATTGAAAAGCACTTGGGGCATAGCTTAGCAGCGGATATGAAAAAGAGCGCGATGGAGAGTTAGGGTGGTATTGTATAGAGTGAATAGAACCATTGAAAATTATTATCTCTGAAACTTTAATATAACATGTCAATAATTAATTTAAATACATATGAATCACTGGTAACTTCTATTTCCGAAATCTATTCTTTCGGAAAATCAAAATCTTTTCGTGCTGTAAATGCCGTATTGATAGAAACCTATTGGAAAATAGGGCAACACATTGTAGAGTTTGAACAAGGAGGAAATACCAAAGCAGAGTATGGTTCTCAACTTTTAGAACGATTATCTAAAGATCTTTCCTTGCAATTTGGGAAAGGTTTTAGCTTGAGTAATATTAAAAGATTCAGGCAATTTTATATCACTTATCCAATTCAAGTAACACTATCGCAAGAATTACCAAAAGCAGAAAGTCATGAAACTCCAATTAGTGCGAAGGCTTCGCACCAATTGCAATTCAATGAAAACCAACAGCCGCCAATTAGTGCGACACTGTCGCACCAATTGAGTTGGAGCCATTACATAGAGCTTTTGAAAATTGAGAGCATAATTGAAAGAAGTTTTTACGAGAAGCAATCTATTATTGAAAACTGGAGCATCAGAGAATTAAAGAGACAAAAGGAAACATCACTTTTTCTTCGTTTGGCGGCAGGAAAAAATAAAGAAGAAATTTTGCAGTTAGCTAGGCAGGGACAAATTATTGAAAAGCCCGAAGACATTTTAAAAGACACTTACATTTTTGAATTCCTGAAAATTCCAGAACCCTATCATTTATC
>CANJRV010000141.1 GCA_947476825.1 Bacteroidota bacterium
TCACTGTAAATGAAATATGAAAACCATTTTGCTTAAAATCCTTTCCACTAAATGGACTATCCTCTCCAAAATCTTGTTCCGGTTTTTGCGAATATTTCTTCGCTAATGCATGACCGGCATTCACCACAAATTGTTGTTGTGTATTATCCTTAAAGGTTTGAAAAATGCCGAACAATTCATCCAATTCTTTATGGTCTTTATCGATACTTAATAGTAAACCAATTTCTGGTTTATACTTCACTAAAGTACCATCACTTTCATCCGCTTCAATAAGCAACCAATCACTGTTTCCAACGAAGGCATTTCCAATTTTTCCTTCTTGTTGCAAACTCACCAAACCTGCACCAGTAATCAAGGACGGGCTTACACCATTCTCATACAATGCATGGAATAGCATCGCAGTTACTGTAGACTTGCCAGAAGTTCCAGCAATGGCAATCGTTCGTTTGCTGGCACAAATTGCTGCTAATAATTCTGCACGAATAATAATAGGAATCCCTAATTGCTTTGCCTTTTGAATTTCTATATTGCTGTCTTCAATGGCAGTCGAAATAATGATAGCTTCGGTATGCGTATCTATGCCACTTCCATCTTGGATGAAGCAAGCGATATGTTCATGCTCTAATTGCGTTTTGATATAATCATTTTCTGCAAATGCAAATAGCCTATCACTACCTTTTACTGTTTTGCCATTTCCAGCTAAATATTGCGCAATGGCACTCATGCCTGCACCACCAACACCAATAAAAAAGAAATTATTTTTTTGAAGAATAGACTGCATTATTTTGTTTTTGACGATACTAAATTTTTAAAATATTTTTTGGGGCGGCACACACGCTTTTCGCTCCAATCTTTTTGCTTGCTCCGCCGCAAAAAGGATTTCCGCTACAATCGTTGCCGCAATACATCTACAATTGAAGCTTTGTTTTCTCATTGCCTTTTTGGTTCAACTATTTTTACGTTCTGAGATTTACGAACCAAACAACATTTGTTTTGCTTCTCTATTAATAGTTTCTAACGCAATAGCAGTAGGCATTACAGATTCTGTAGTTACAATATATTCCGTCATTTTAGACATTAATAAAGTAGCAGGTTCGCCCATTGCAATGCTGGCGCCAACTCGATTAATCATGGTTATTTCTTGCTCTACCACTGTCTTTAAAGTTTGCCATAATTCGTGCGAAACATAAATTTGTTGAGAAAGGTTATGTTCAAATTCTGCGCGAATGCCTTGCACCATCGACAATTGCAAATCTTGTGCAGTAGTGCCAGGAACGTAATAACGACTAATCATACTATTCGGATGCATTCGCTCGACAAAAATGGATAGTCTCTCATACGCTTGCAAGCGCAACTTCAAAGATGTACTTGAATTTTCTTGGAAAATAGCTAGTTGTTTGCGCTCAATTTCCTTGACTAAAAATTTATTGACAATTAAGTAAGTGGCTATCAATACCACGATGGCAGGTAAAATATATTTAGCGATTTCCAGAATTTCTACCAGCATGAATTTTTTTTTAATGAAAATAATGGGCGTAAATATACATAGAATAAAATGTTTCCTATATTTAACTTCTATGAAAAATATCATTTGGCTATTGGTACTGCTAAGTATAGGACATCTCACATTGGCTACAAGTACTGATTTTACTGGTGTATACAGTTATTCCAAAGGAATTAATAAAGCAAATTCAACCATTTATATTTGTCAATTTAAAGAAGATTCTGCCTTTGTATATGTGCAAGCAGTTTCTGGTATGCCCGACTTTTTTACAACAGATGAAAAGGGTTTTGCTACCTTGATAGATCATCAATTTACTATGAAAACAAAAGAGAATTGTGTGATTACTTTTGAAATGAATAGTAACGTCTTGACATGCACAGATAATATAGATTGTAAATATGAATTCTCGGTTGCTGGGAAGTATAAAAAAACAATGCCACATCAAGCAAGAGGACATAGTACCAATGGATTAAAAAAAGGAGCGACAATGATGTTTCAATTTATCGAGAAAATGGGAACCATTAACAAGGATAGTACAGTCTCTTACCAAGCACCACATGCGGATGCAAAAACTATTTTTACCTATTCTAAAAATGATATATTGAAAATACAAGATGAATTTAATGGCTATTATTTAGTTGAAAATAGTAAACAAAAAAATGAATTTCAGTGGGTACTTAAAAAATATATCAACTTGATAGCAAAATAAACCCATGAAGCAACTCTTACTTACTGTATTGAAATACCTCACGTTACCATTCGCCATTATTTATGGTGTGATTGTATTTATCCGAAACAAATTTTATGATTGGAATATATTTTCCTCTATCGAATTTAGCACGCCTGTTATATGTGTTGGAAATATCACTGTTGGTGGTACAGGTAAAAGTCCACATATCGAATATTTGATCGAATTACTCCAACCCATGTATGCATTGGCAACTCTAAGTAGAGGATATAAACGGTATAGCCGCGGATTCAAATTGGCTGATGCAAACACCAATGCCAGAGATATTGGTGATGAGCCATTTCAATTTAAAAGTAAATACCCAAATATTGAAGTATGTGTTGCAGAAGAGCGAATGACGGCTATTCCAGAGCTTTTGCAAAGAAAACATCACGTGCAAGTGATATTATTAGATGATGCATTTCAACATCGAACGGTGAAAGCTGGTATGAATATTTTATTAACGGATTTCGAAAGATTGTATACTCGAGATTATATTATGCCTTTCGGCTTGCTTCGCGAAAGTAGGGCTGCAGCACAGCGAGCAAATTTGATTATCGTCACAAAATGTCCATCTGATTTGTCTGCAGAGGCGAAACAAAAAATGATAGCAGAAATAAATCCTAGTGACCATCAATCTATTTATTTTTCAAGTATAGAATATAAAAATTTATATCCTCTTACGCCAAATATAGTTTCTGTAAATCAAGACACAGAAGTGCTGTTGGTAACAGGAATTGCCAATCCAAAACCATTGGTAGAAAAATTGAAATCTACTTGCAAAAAAGTATATACTTTAGAATTTAAAGATCATCATTATTTTACTTTTGATGATATAGAGGAAATTCAATCTGCATTTCAACATATTGGAAGTAAAAATAAAATTATAATTACTACCGAAAAAGATGCGGCTAGGTTTATGTTATTGAAAGAAAAAATCATAGAATATGCACTGCCGTTTTATGCTCAATCTATCGGCATTGAAGTATTATTTGGGGAAGGAGAAAATTTGAATCAGGAAATAATTAGTTTTATACAAAACATCATACCACCTTTACCTATTATAGAGATTGACCCGAACCACGAAGAAGTGCTAGAGCAAGAAATAGAATAAAGTTTAAATATATAACATGCCAACAAGCACCAACAGAAAATCAAAGCACAAAGAATTTTCACCGAGCATCAAAGGGACTATCGATATTTCTAAGCAAGGGATTGGATATGTCACTATAAAAGATCAAACCATCGACATTTTAATTCGACGAGAAAATATTAAAAATGCGATGCAGGGTGATACAGTAGAAGTGTCTATATTCAAAGTCGGTAAAGCAAACAAAAGACCTGAAGGCGTCATCACTAAAATTGTTAAACGTGCCCAGAATGAACTCATCGGAACGGTACAATTAAATAGTCGTTATGCATTTGTCATACCAGATAATAAGAGCTTTACCAAAGATATTTTTATTAATGAAAAGAATAGTGTTGGATTAAAAAATGGAGATCGCGTAGTTGTAAAAATTACCGATTGGAATGATAAATTAAAAAATCCGGAAGGCGAAATTCTACATACACTGACCGATGAAAGAGTGAATGAAATAGCCATGAAAGAAATACTCTTGCAACAAGGATTTAGTTTGGAGTTTTCGGATGAAGTGATAAGAGAATCAGAAGCAATACCAACACAAATAGCTAAGGAAGAAATTGCCAAGCGAAAAGATATGCGCTCAATTTTGACGATGACAATAGATCCACAAGATGCAAAGGATTTTGATGATGCTATTTCATTTCGCAAATTGAAAAAAGGAATGTACGAAGTCGGCGTACACATTGCCGATGTGGCGCATTATGTAAAGCCTGGAACAGCCTTGGATCAAGAAGCTTATAGCAGAGCTACTTCAGTGTATTTGCCGGATAGAGTATTACCGATGTTGCCTGAAAAAATTTCCAATGAATTGTGTTCACTTCGACCGAACGAAGACAAGCTTACCTTCTCCACTGTTTTTCAATTGGATGAAACAGGGCAAGTGCATAATTATTGGATTGGTAAAACGGTTATACATTCTGATAAAAGATTTGCTTATGAAGACGTGCAACAAATTATTGAAACAAAGGAAGGCGAACACAAAGAAGTTGTATTGCTGCTACATACTATTTCACAAAATTTACGGAAGCAAAAATTTGCTCTAGGAGCGATTAATTTTTCTTCTGAAGAAGTACGATTTATTTTAGATGAAGAACGAGTGCCAATAGATGTGATGGTGAAACAAAGTATGGAGTCTCATCAACTCATAGAAGAATTAATGTTGTTGGCAAACAGAACAGTAGCAGAGCATGTTTCTAAAATAAAAATTAATAAAGCCTCGATTCCATTTCCTTATCGAATCCATGATTCACCAGACATAGATAAATTGACCAATTTTACCAAGTTTGCAGGTAGGTTTGGTTATAAATTTGATTTGTCATCACCTGCTGCCATTTCGACTTCTTTCAATAAAATGATAGCTGCAGCTAGTCAAATTTCAGCACAGAGTATATTGCAAACACTAGGTATACGAACCATGGCGAAGGCAGTTTATTCTATGGAAAATATAGGGCACTACGGATTGGCGTTTCCATTCTATTGTCATTTCACCTCACCTATTCGCCGTTATCCAGATGTAATGGTACATCGGATATTATTAGAGTGTATCGAAAAAAATATTCATCCTATTAAGGCCATGGAGGAGATGTGTCAGCATTGTAGTGATCGTGAGCGGAAAGCCATGGAAGCTGAACGTGATGCGAATAAATACAAGCAAGTAGAGTATATGCGCAAGTTTATTGGCGGTGAATTTGATGCCATCATTAGTGGAGTTTCTACCTTTGGTTTTTGGGCACAGACAGTAGACCATAAATGCGAAGGATTTGTATCCACAGCAGGACTTATAGATTTGGACGATTTTCAATATGATGAAGAACAATATGCATTAATCGGGAAACGAACCAAGAAGAAATTTCAAATGGGACAAGCTGTACATGTTAAAGTTGTGTCGGCGAATTTGGTAAAAAAGCAAATTGATTTTGATTGGGTGAAGTAGGGGGCAATATGAGAAACTATTTCTTGGAAGCTTTTATCTAAGTTCATTGCTTTTGTGGGTTTGTGTTTCTTGGAGGTATAGTTCTGCATGTTTTTGTCACAGGTTTTAGTCCACAGGTTTCACCTGTGGTTATTCGAATTCAACCACTTTGTGGTTAGTAGAGCTTGTTATTTATTTTTTATTATTTGTTCGATTATTACAGTGGTTTGTTTTCAGCATATAGAAATGTGCTTTGCATAAAAAATCCTGAAGGGAATGAATGTGAATAACACTGTATGAAATTCAGAGATGTACAACATGCAGTGATGTACGACATGTAGTGATGTATGACGTGCAGTGATGTACGACATGCAGTAGATCACGAAATGGTACCACTGTCTAGCAAAGTAGTATGAAAAATCCTGAAGGGATTGAATGTGAATAACACTGTATGATATGCAGTGATGTACGACATGCAGTGATTTACGACATGCAGTAGAGTACGAAATGGTACCACTGTCTAGCAAAGTAGTATGAAAAATTCTGAAGGGATTGAATTTGAATAACACTGTATGAAATGCAATAATGCATGCTATGCAGCGAATAGTACCACTGTCTAGTAAAGTAGTATAAAAAATCCTGAAGGGATTGAATGTGAATAACACTGTATGAAATGCAGTAATGCATGCTATGCAGCGAATAGTACCACTGTCTAGTAAAGTAGTATAAAAAATCCTGAAGGGATTGAATGTGAATAACACTGTATGAAATGCA
>CANJRV010000142.1 GCA_947476825.1 Bacteroidota bacterium
ATACAAAGTACAAAATCGAGCGCCATCTCCATCCAATTATTAAATATGCAAGGGCTTCCAATTCAGCAAATTCAACACAAAGAATTAGCAGTCGGCATCAATATCATTCCTTATGCATTGTCTAATGTAGCCGATGGAGTTTATTTTATTGAAACAATAATAGATAACAAAAGACAAGTCTATAAATTGATTATTCGTAAATAGAAGTCTTTAGCACAAAGGATTTTATAGGTTGCCATACTAAAAATGTAATGAGAGCTCTGCTGTAGCGTATTTTTTGAAAAAAAATTAATGCTACAGTAGGGCGGCGCACACGCTTTACGTTCCAATCTTTTTGCTGCAGAGCCAGCAAAAAGGATTTCCACTTCAATCGTTGCCGCAATACATCTTCTATAGAAACCATTTTCACTTAACCATTTTCGTTTGGCATTATCGATTTATTTTCCTTCCATATAAATGGATAATTATTGAATTGAAAATTAATTTGTAATCTTGCTAACAAATTAAAATAGCCCTTCGTCTATTGAACTGAAAAAAATATTTATTTATCTAATTAAAAAAACATGAAAACAAAATTACTTTTTATTGCCCTTTTAACATTTTTCGCTGTAAAAATGCAAGCCCAAGCGCCTTGTTCTGCACTTTGGACGTATGCTGCATCACCAAACGGTTCTGTAACTTTCACAGCGACTGGAACCAATTCAATCTTGACCAATTATTATTGGAGTTTCGGCAATGGAACTTCTGGAACAGGCACAACTGCTACCACTAATTACAATGCAGCAGGTACATTCGTGGTTTGTTTGTATGTAGTTGATTCTATCAACAATTGTTCTGATTCTTCTTGCCAAACGATCACCATCAATTCTAACCCAACACCTTGCACAGCATCTTATTCTTATACCAATAATTCTAATGGTAGCGTAACTTGTGTTTCCAATGGCTCGGCAAGTAATACCATGACCTATACATGGACTGTTAATAACGCATTAGCTGGTGTAGGAAATACATACACATCTTCTAATACACCTGGTACTTATAATATATGCTTGTTGATTAGCGATACTATTAGTGGCTGCTTAGATAGTGTTTGTAATACTATCACGATTGGAACTACTCCTCCTTGTCAAGCTAACTTTTACATATTCCCAGATTCTAATGGTGCACCACATACTTACATTGGTGTGAATACAAGTAACGGTGGTGGACTTGCGATGAATTATTTATGGAGTTGGGGCGATGGAACAACCTCAACAGGTGCATACCCTTCTCATACTTATGCATCAGCAGGTAGTTATACCATTTGCTTATACATTTCTACTCCTGCTCCTAATTCATGCTCTGATTCTCTTTGCTTAACATCTACTATCAATAAAACAGAATCTATGTATACTATTAATTTCTATGCACCAAATTCTGTAAATGATGTAAAAAGCGAATTAGCAACTATCTATCCTAATCCTACTAAATCTAGTTTTATGATTAAAGGGAATAAAAGCAATACATATGCAGTAGACTTCTATACTGTAAATGGTATTAAAGTAAAAACAAGTTCTGTGAACGCAAATGAAAACATGAATATTTCTACTTTAGCAAATGGCATTTATATTTTAAAAGTAATTGACCAAAATGGCGCTACGCAATATTCTAAATTGATAAAAGAATAAATACATTCTACATATTAAAACAAAAGGCTATCAACTTAATGGTAGCCTTTTTTTATATCCTTCATTTTAACATGCGCACTAAATAATGACAATGGTCGATTGCATAATATTCTTTAGGTTTGCAATTCACCGATAGGATGACATGCTAACTATTTTAGATAAATACATATTAAAAAATTTCCTCAGCACTTTTGTCTTTCTCATGATGGCATTTTCTGCCATTGCCATCGTAATAGACTTTACAGAGAAGGTTAGAGATTTTTTAGATAGAGATGTTCCAACCCTAAAAATATTGGGTTATTACGTCAATTTTCTACCTTATATCCTCGCCTTATTATTTCCGATTTTCATTTTTGTGGCAGTTATTTTTTTTACCTCCAAAATGGCAAATCGTTCTGAAATCATTTCCATGTTGAATTCAGGCATGTCCTTTCGCCGTTTGCTTCGTCCTTATTTTATTGGTGCTGGTATTATTTCTATGACGCTGTTGATGGCAAATCAATATTTAATTCCTCTTGCCAATAAAAAGCGTTTGGCATTTGAAGAAAAATATCTGTGGGAAAGGTCTTATAGCAAAGATGACAATTTCAATATGCGCATCAGTCCGAATGAATATATTTATATGCAAAGCTATAATCCCGAATCAAAAACAGGTTACCGATTCAGCTATGAAAAAGTAAATGGAACAGAAATAATAGAAAAAATAAATGCCGATCATTGTGTATATGATTCTATCAAAAAAGAATGGAAATTATTTGATGCATTAAGCAGAAAGACAAAAGATATTCATGAAGACATGCAATTCAAATTAATTCAATCGAAAAAATTTGCCTTTCTACCGAGCGATTTAATCGAACGTCGAGAAGCGCGACAGATGATGACTGCACCCGAATTGAATGCTTATTTAAAGAGAGAATCTGAAAAAGGAAGTGAGAATTTAAATGAATATTATATTGAAAAATATAGGCGCACCTCTGCTCCGTTTTCGGCGTTCGTACTTTCTATCATTGGCGCTTGCATTGCTTCGCGCAAAGTACGAGGTGGCAGTGGTTCCCATTTAGCTATTGGTTTAATGATTAGTGCTTGTTACATTTTTATGATGCAATTTTCAACCACCTTTTCTGTAAAAGGAAGTCTTCATCCGATGCTCGCCGTCTGGATTCCTAATGTATTTTTTAGTATTATCGCCTTATTTATTTATAGAAAATATTCTAAATAGATACTGAAGTAGCCTTTCCTTAAATGGAATATTTTCTACTTTTAAATCCCTTCCTTCACGAATTGATTCTTCATTTGCTCTTTCAATCTGCTATGAATAAATAAAGAACTAATCGATTTACTTTCATGCACATTGCGAATGGCGATGGCAAACAAAGCAGCAGTACTCAATACTTTAATTTTGCTGGATGTTTCTTTAAGTGGAATGGTATCACAAACTACAAGTTCGCTAAGGCATGATTTCTCAATATTTTCATACGCCTTACCACTCAATACAGGATGTGTACAAAAAGCCCGAACACTTTTCGCGCCTTTATCCATCAGCATTGCAGCACTTTTAGTCAATGTCCCTGCCGTATCACAAATATCATCAATCAATACTAAATCCTTATCGACAACATCACCTATTACAGTCATAGATGCGATTTCATTCGCACGTTTTCTTTGCTTATCACAAATCACCATTTCGGCACCGAAATAACTTGCTACTTCTCGCACACGATTGGTGCTTCCAACATCCGGTGATGCGAAGGTCAAATTTGGAATTTGTAATTTTTCAATATAAGGAATAAAAATAGCAGAGCTATCTAAATGATCCACTGGAATATCAAAAAAGCCTTGAATTTGTGGGGCGTGTAAATCCATGGTCATGATACGATTGGCACCAGCTGTAGTAAGTAAATTGGCTACCAACTTAGAAGCAATACTCACTCTCGGCTTGTCTTTTCTATCTTGTCGGGCATAACCAAAATACGGAATAACGGCTGTAATATAATGTGCCGAAGCTCGTCGTGCAGCATCTATCATCATCAATAATTCCATCAAATTATCACCTGGGGCATATGTACTTTGGATTAAAAAAACATAACTCCCGCGGATGCTTTCATTGAAAACGGGTTGAAACTCGCCATCGCTAAATTGTTGAATCGTTGATTTCCCCAAATCTTGACCGTATAAATTAGCAATATTATTTGCCAATTCCATGGTGGAATTTCCTGAAAAAATTTTAATAATAGGTTGCATGAATTTGTTTTAGAAAGCCCAAAGGTAAGCAAGGAGATATTTTTTTATTTATCATTAATGCACATTGTTAATAACTAACCCTAAAAATCTTCATTTTAATAACATGAATACAATCCAATAGATACAATATTTGCAAGCAAGACTATACATTTGCAGCTAAATTTTATTGTATGAAAAAACGGTTATTATATTCTTTGCTCATTTCCTGTTTTGCAAGCAGCATCCTTTCAGCCCAAACCCTACAACACGGTATTGGTATTCATTTTGCAGGTATCGATTTGTATGGCTCACAGACTGGGAATTACTTATTAAACGACAGAGTAAATAAATCGGATGGGAAAATACAAAAAAAATTATTTTGGGATCCTGCCATTCGTGTAAGTTATTGGCAAGCTGTTCATTCGCATATAAACTTACAATTTGGGGCTACAGTGAGCAACCTACAATACCCTATTTCCGATAAAGACAGCAGTTTTATTCGAACAAAACTAGGCACGAATACCATTAAAAAAGAATTGCCTTTCCTTGGTTTAGATGCTAAAATAAATGTTTCCCTTTTACCTAAAGAAACCTATATCGCTTCACCTTATGTGAGCCTTGGTGCAAGTGCAACATTGCGTGAAACTGAACAAGGAATGGATATTCCAGTAGGTTTAGGATGTAATTTTCATCTTAGCAAAAACATATTTCTGAATGTAGAATCCAATTATCAAGTTGCCTTGTCTAAGATAGATCAAAGCCACATCACGCATTCTATTGGCATGGTGTATTGGTGGGGCAATAAGCAAAAGACGAAAGTAGAAGTAGCGCCAACTAAACCATTAATCAGAGATAGAGATAATGATGGCATTGCAGATAAAGACGATGATTGTCCGACATTGCCAGGTAGAAAAGAAACGAAAGGCTGCCCTGATAAAGATAAAGATGGCATACCGGATAGAGAAGATCAATGCCCAGATATCGCTGGTCCAAAAGCATTACGCGGTTGCCCAGATACAGATGGAGATGGGATTCCAGACAATATAGACAAGTGTCCAAAAATTGCGGGCATTAGTAAATATGAAGGCTGTCCAATTCCAGATAGTGATAGAGATGGATTTAATGATGAAGTAGATAAATGTCCTACTGTTGCTTCATCGATCAATAATGGTTGTCCAGAAATTAAACAAGAAGTCATTGAGAAAATTTCCAAAGCAGCTAAAGGCATCAATTTTGAAACCAATAGTGCGGTAATTAATAAATCATCTTATGCCGACTTAGATAATATCGTCAGCATGTTAAATAGCGAGCCAACCTACAGAGTGGACATAGCAGGTCATACCGATAATGTTGGTACCCCAGAAAATAATCTGACATTATCTCAACAACGTGCGGATGCTTGTAAAGCTTATCTTATTGAAAAAGGAATTGCAGCATCTCGTATCAGCAGCGTTGGCTATGGCGACACCAAACCTATAGCAGACAATAGTTCTGAAGAAGGTAGAGCCAAAAATAGAAGGACAGAATTCACGTTAAAGAATTAGAAGAACATATTTATATTGCTAGAGTTCAAGTTATAAAATTGTATTTTGTAACTTGAATTTGTATAACTAAAAAAGTTAGCGGTAAGCTAAAACGACCTTAACCAAAAATGAGAACAACAATATTAATGGCATTTTTCTTTTTGACCACAAAACTTTTTGGGCAGACACCAGACAGTTTGGGCCTAGACAACAATATAACTACAAATGGAAAGGAGTCTAAATTTCTGAACGTTGCACTAAAAGATAATCGTGATACACTTGACTTTACTAATAAAAAAATTGCGTTTGTGACAGGTAGTAATGGAGGCAAGCTTATTTCTAAAAGTGACTATTTCAAAACATGTGTGAAACCGTGGACTGACAAAGGCTCTACACCACAGATTTTTTTTGTTCGACTGACACAGGAGGAAAAACAAAAATCTGGCGGATATGATGTTCTTGTATTGTCCTGGGTTAAATTATTTACTGACAAACAAAAAGAAAAAATAATTGAACAACTAAAATTGCTATCGAAATCGGACTAAAAATAGCCAGCCGTTAACAACACACAGTTTAGCGCAAACGGGGCATTCTGATATCCTCATCA
>CANJRV010000143.1 GCA_947476825.1 Bacteroidota bacterium
CCAAATCCAGTAAACACAGAATTAAACATCGACATCAATACACCAAAAGCAACTACAGCAGATGTGAAAATAATAGATGCAATTGGACGTACTGTAAGAACAGTTTCAATACAATTAATTGCTGGCGATAATCACAGCTTAGTAAACATAGAAGGCTTGACAGACGGCGTTTACATGGTGCATATCAGCAATAAAAAAGGATTGGATTATACGCAGACGATTACTAAGAAGTAGTGAGTAGTTAGAGTAGAAAGTAAAAAGTAAAAAGTAGAAAGTAGTGGAGCTTCGAGTTTAGAAGATTCATTACTTTTTACGAACGAGGCCTGAAATATTTGCGTTTAAGATTTTTTGAAGTAATTGTTTGGATGACCTTGATTATCTATAGTTTTACATGACATCAACAAGTCGAACAGCCTTGCTAATTGGAGCCATTATTTATAATGAACTATAGAGAATGGTTGCTGAAAGAAACAGAATACAACTACGAAACGAAAGACGTTTCGCAGAACTGCAAAATTTAATTTTCAGTTTCTTCAAAATATGTTTTACATATTATATCACTTTTGATATCAATTAGAAAACAAAATAGCTGAAAATAATCTCTATTCTTATTTAAATGTTTCAAATCACCTTCAATTAAATATTAATAATACCAATTCCAAATAAAATATAGTCCAATGTTGTTAGTTTCATTTTTTTTGTTTATATTTGGACTATAATATAAATGGATATGTCAAACCCCTTAGAGATTGTAGTTAAAGAAAGTATATCAGAATTGCGTGCACTGCAACGCAAGCAAATTGATTTAATATCGAAGCGAATTGAAATGCTTATCATTATTAAACAGAATGAAAAGTTAGGTGGCATATCGAAGCGGGATCTTTCCACCAAGACCGGAACGAATCATAACAGTATAACCAAATGGCGTAAGCAATATTTAAAGAGCGGTATCCAAGCCTTACTGGTTCATGGTAGGAAGGGTTTTAAACCAAGTGTTGTTTCCAAGAAGGAACACCAAGCAATTGAAAAAATGCTTCATAATCCTAAAAATAATTTACAGGGTTATAAGGAACTTGTGGAGTGGTTTAAAACGGAATTTGGAAAAGATATTAAGTACACCACACTGAACGAATATTGTAAGCGTCATTTCAACTCAAAAGTAAAAGTAGCACGTAAAAGCCACGTCAAAAAGGATGAAACAGCTGTAGAGGCTTTTAAAAAAAATTCAGTAACGAAATTACTGACATCGCTTTAAAAATTCCCTCTGAGTACAATAAAATAAATCTTTACTTCCAAGATGAAAGCCGATTTGGTTTGTTTACGAAGAATGGTCGGATGTTAACAGCTAAAGGAGTAAAGCCTATTTGTAATTTTCAACAAGTTTATAAAAATACGTACTTATTCGGTGCGTTTTCCCCTATCAATGGGAATCACTTTTTATACGAATTGAATAGCTGCGATGCCGATACTTTCCAATGCTTTTTAAATCAATTTTCAGCCTATGAACCAGAAGAATATAAAATAATAGTACTGGATAATGGGGCCTTTCATAAGGCGAAGTCATTACAGATTCCAGACAATATCTTTTTACTCTTTTTGCCTCCATATGCCCCTGAATTAAATCCAGCTGAAAAAATGTGGCAAGGCATTAAGAGGCAATTCTCAAATCAATTCTACAAAACACTTGAGGAAATCAGTTCCTTCTTTACAAATGTTGCAGGAGGATTAACAAAAAGCCTTGTAAAATCTACATGCGCATATAACTATATTTTTGTTGATATTGATTGGACTATAATATAATTGGATATGGTATAAATAATTTTATTGTCATCAAACTTCTTTATTTCAAAAGGACGACCCAAAGCATTTTTTAAATATTCAAATCTAATTTTATTATTAGGGATTTTCTCCTTTAATACAAGGCTGTACAATAATCTATATCCATAATTTGTATTACTATCTTCACGCCAATATCGAGAATAACTAATTATCAAATTGAGTAAATCTTTTGAAGAATCTAATGTTCTAAAATAGCTTATTATACTATCATCTGAATAATAATTTTGAGATTTACTTTCAAAAAATAATGCGATTGATAAAAGGAATATAAACATATGTTTCTTCATACTAATCTTCTTTTGAACTTTCAATTTTATAATCACCTCTTTGGGATATTTGGCTTGGCAGCATCCCGAAGCTTAAATAAAATAGGCTCTCCGAGCTATGAACAACCTTATTATAATCCTTCTTCGCACATACCATAGTCCGAATGTAAATTCATTTATTGATTGTGCAATAAGTTTAGAGTACTTTTTTATCTATTGTTCAATACAACAAAAGACGTTTCGTAGAACGATAATTTTTATTGAACATGCCTCGAGGAAATGTTGGTAAGGACCATCGCACATCATGCGACTATCGTCAGCAGCATGATATTCATTTTTATTTTAGTTCATTTGTCCAATAAATAATTAAATTTGGAAACGGGATTATTAATTATTCACTTTTTTTCTAAAATTCAAACTTCATGAATCATCAAAATTGTACAAAATTATTATGCTTGTTAGTTTGTCTTTTGGGATTACGCTTTCAAGGAACGGCACAAGTTATTTCGTTTAATACACAATTATTAGCGCCTACCTATACTGGTAATAATGGATCTAATCAAATTTCATTTGTGATTGAAAATACAAATAGTTATCCAGCGGTTCTTACCTCTGTTTCTAATTATTTTGCTTCCGCAGGTACAGGTAATTTTGTTTTGTATGCAACATCAACACCTTCTGCATTATCTGGATATCAAGGCGCACCTCCTGCTGCACCTAACTGGACGCCAATATATTCTGTAGCAGGGGTTGTAGTTGGGGCAGGGGTGCAATCCAATATATTTCCCATTTTGTCCTATACTTTGAACCCAAATACAACCTATCGATTTGTGATTGAAGGGACTGGTACTACAGTTAGCTATTCAGGAACAGGAACAAACCTATCGCCGAATACATTTAGTAATACGGGAATTAATTTAGATTGTGGTGATTTTACAATAGCTGGTCTACCTGTAGGATATGGTGGTGCGGCTGTTAATGTACCTCGTTATTTTACGGGTTCTGTAACCTTGAATTTATTAAGTACCCCTTGTTCCGGAGCGGTTGCTGCAGGTACAGCAGTTGCAGTACCAACGAATCCTTGTCCAGGTATTCCCATTACATTAAGTCTGACTGGAAGCTCGAGTGGAAGCGGCTTAACCTACAGTTGGCAAAGAAGATTACTACCAGGTGGTTCATGGGGAAATATTAATTTATTTACTGCAACTGCAATTTATTATCCGCCAATAAATTCAAACAATTATGAATATCGTTGTTTGGTTACCTGCACAACCAATGGATCAACACAATATTCAGTTGCTTCTGCTTCTGTACAAGTGCAACCGTACACACCCAATTCGCCCTGTTATTGTACACCAACAAATACAGGTGGTTCCTGTATAACGAATGTGACGTTTGGTACACTTAATAATACGACAGCTGGATGTACGGGTGTTAATAATTATAATTTGTACACATCGCCCATTCCGAATATTATTGTTGGCTTAGCGACAACCTTTAACGTGACATGCGATGCGAATGCAATCACATCCGTATGGATAGATTATAATCACAATACAGTATTCGAACCATCGGAATGGTATCAACCTTATATCAACGCAACAACTGGACCCATTTCCATAACTGTGCCTGGCAGTGCCCTAACAGGACCAACCAGAATGCGGGTTAGAAGTAGATTGCCTGGAAATCCGAATGGTTCATCTGACGCTTGTATTGCCATGGGGTCAGGAGAAACGGAAGATTACTTCATTAATATTATTCCCTCAGGACCTTATGATCCAACTGTAAGTTCTATGTTGGCACCTGTTGGTGTAAATTGTCTCGGCGCAACAGAAAGCCTTTCTGCTTCTATTTGTAACTATGGTGGTACGAGCATTAATTGTTTAATCAATCCAGTTTATGTGACCTTTACTGTAACTGGCCCATTAGGTGTTACTACCTATCACGATTCTATTAAAACTGGAACTTTAAATGCTTTTGGGGCTGCATGTCAATCAGTGAATGCAACTCCTGTAAATATGTTTGCTGGTGGAACTTATTCTATCAACGCTTATGTCACTTGTCCATCCTTATCCAATTCTTTTACAGGAAATGATTCATTGACTTCACCGATAGTTCTTACAAATTATAGACCAAATGCTGGACCTGATTATCATTTATGTCAATACTCCAGTGTGCCATTTGGTGCAGGTTTGGGTGTGAATGGATGCTCAGTGCCATTGCATGATTCCGTCACAATTACTTTCAATGTCACACCTACTGCAGATAATGTCGGTGCTACTGCCATAGGTACTTCATTGGTTGGTGCCAATTGTCAAAATGCTTTTGCAGGTGATTACGGTAATGCAATAATGCCTACATTGCCAGCTGGTGCTTACTTTACACAAAATGCAAAACTGACTGTTAGCAATTTAAGTTCGTCTTTCATTTCGGAATGTAGGTTCACTTTGTATGGCGCATCTGCTGCATCTGCAACCTATGCTCCTTGTCCAACTGGATACAATACGGGTGCAGGCAATCCACTTATTGGTGGTCAAGCCATAGGGAATATTGCTAATTTTACCTACAATCGAGATATTCTTGCAACACCAGCAGCCGGTTCACCACTAAGTGCTTTATTCGGTGGAATTCCTCCTGGCGGTACTATTCATTTAGGCTATTTTGAAACTTGGAATGACAATCAAAATACGTCAGATATTTCTCCCAATGCATCAGGTACTACAGTTGCCACGCTAAAAGTTTATTATGATTATATACCACCATCTTTTGCTTGGTACAATTTTCCAACAGGCGGTACTAGTTTATATTCCTTGTCGCCATTCAATCCACTAGCGGTTCCGAATGCGGTTGTCAATAATTCCAACACCCCAGGTAATTATACTTTTTATGCAGCTTGTTTAGGTTTGACGGATTGTAGAATTCCTGTACACATGATTATAGATACAACACCTGTAACCATTCAAGATACACTTGCGTATTGTGAGGCATCTCCATCTTCTAATTATGCCATATTTGATTTGACAACCATGAATAATTATGTGGATGGTGGCATTCTCGGAGATAGTGTGATTTATTATTTTGATGATATCTTGGTTTCTCCAGTTACCTATCCAACATTGGATACTTCTAGTACTAATTTTGTGTATTCTAAAGTATTTTATCCTACTACTGGATGTTTTTCTAGTGATAGTTTATTGTTGAAAGTAAACCCTCGTCCTGAGTTTCCAAGTTCACCAGTTAGTGGCTTTGCATGTGCGCCAAGTTGCATTGACGTTTCTTCCTTGATCAATCCATTTAGTACGGTACCGCCGGGAACAGACACACTTTTTTATTCTAATCCTGCTTGTACAACTTTATTTCCGAATCCACATTGTATACCATCAGCAAGTACGGTATATATGGTTTTTGTAACCAATACCGCACCTGCATGCAGTGATACAGCAGTTGCAAATATTAATGTGATTCCGTCTACGAATCAAATTGCAAATCAAGATCCATTGAACTATTCCATTTTTGGATCAGTGGGTTGTAATGTAGTTTCCATCACTGATGGCGCATCGGATACTTTGCGTACCTCTACAGATTGTAAACGAGTAGCCGCAATTACAGATTATGTAAATGGAAATGCATTGGGCGGTACAAGTGTTTGTGAAGATATAGATCCAGGCGTACCTATTTATAATTCACAACCATATGTGAATAGAGCCTACGAAATTACACCGACGGTGAATGATAGCGCCTATGTTTGTTTGTATTATTTGGATGATGATTTTCAACAATACAATAGTCAGGCGAGTATAAGTGGTTATCCATATTTGCCAACTGCTGCTAATCCTTTAACCAGTACATTAGCCATTACGCAAGTAGAGAA
>CANJRV010000144.1 GCA_947476825.1 Bacteroidota bacterium
GGATAGCAGTTCGAGATTGCAAATCTTGAAAAGTCTATTTTTTTCAATTCGAAACTTTTAGAATAAACAAGTAGGTCAGGGGTTGCAAACCGCTGTCAGCCAATAGGTTTGAGCCATACTCGAATTAGATAGAGCTATAAAACCTTTGCCTTTAGTCGTCTTGAAGTACGCTTTTTTATTTGACTTTTTTCTAACAATGCTCGTTTTTCTTTATCCGCTTTGATAAATTCACTAATTGCTAGTTGTTCATTTTTTGTCAATGGCCTTGAGTCAACTATAAAATCAATTTCAAGTGGTTCTTTTATTAATCCCATACTTATAATTTTAAAAATATTTATTAATTAATTTTAATGATGCTGGTGTATTAATTACCATCTTGTGTCCACCAAAATGAATGGCACCTAGACTCTCGATGTAATGATTTATAAGTTTGGTTTTGGCGGTAAATGAAAGATAACCTTCACAACCTCTTTGAAAGGATAGTTTGCAAGCAAACGCTACTAAATTGCCTGGGACTCCATAGTAAGTTTTATATTTTCCAATATTAAAAGGCGCACTTTCAATTAGGTGCATATACACATGATCAGGCTTTACTTCTAAACTAATAATTCCTTGAATTATGTTAGGATTATTTGCAATTGTCAATTTGAAAACATCTCGTTCTGGTTGTTTCATTTCATTATTCCAATCAAATCTCCATCCATTTTTCTTTAAAATATTTTTGAGTTCGGCTTTAGTCAGCAAAGAAATCTCTGTAGGAAAGCTATCACCAGATTGGACATTCTCAATAGAGTTTGTTAGTTTATCTACAATGAAGTCTAGTCCTATTTCTTGTTGATTTTTCACGATGCTAAAATAGGTAAAAATTATCACCTTTTCAAAATAGCATTGAGTTTATTGAGTTTAGGAAGCCTAATCGCAAGAGGTTATTTGCTCTACAATTGGAAATTAATTTTTTAAACTATTGACCATAGAATACAATTTTCTAAGTAGAATAATGCCATAATTTTTAATTTACCATAAACCTAAACTTTCCTTTTTATAAATCCAAATCATCAGGAAAAATTCGATCTTTAATTGAACCAATTTTAAAATGACAAGTAAGTGGATTAGGTAACTATGCATGGTAGTTCGAGATTGCAAATCTTGAACAGTTTATTTTTTAAATTAGAAACCTAAATGAATCGTAGATTTAAAAATCATTTGCTCGTTCAGGTTATTTCACAATTTTAAAAAATCGTTTTCCTTATTCTACTCAAACTCTCTGCTTCGATACCAAGATATTTTGCAATTTGATGGACTGGTATTTGCTGCACTAATTCGGGCCTATAATTCACTAAAGCTTGATATCGTTCTGTCGCAGATTTTGTCAAAAAATCTTTTTCTCTATTGGTCTTATGGATATAATATTTTTCAGCTACGATGCGCCCAAGTTCATTCGCTAACATGGATGTCTTATAAGCTTCTTGCATATCGCTCTGCTTTATTACTTCTACCTCACAGTCTGAAAGTGCTTGTATTTCTACATTGGAAGGTTCTTGTGTAAGAAATGAAGTATAACTTGAAAAGAAACTATTGGGAAAGAAAAACTCCAATATCCTTTCATCCTCTTCGTTACGAATCATACTAATCTTGACAATGCCATTCAACAGATAATAAGCATGATGTTCGATTTGATGATATTTTGTGATGATATCATTCTTCGCAAAATGCTTGATTCTCGTAGGAAAAGGCAATTCATCTTCTAGCTTAAAATTTGAATTGATTTGACTTTGAATAAAATGTTTGATAGACATCCGTTGTAAGATTTAGAATATGATGCAGGGTTCTTTGAAATAGATTTTTCTTTTCATTGTAAATTTAATTCAATGTTTAGTATTTCAAAGGTCTCATGAACATTGTTTATTGAAACCTCCTTCGCTTTGAAGTTATGTTCTTTTACCATCTGCAAACTAAACAAATTTTCATTTGGTAATTTCTAAAAATTGCATTTCAAGCTTAGGACTTTCAGTTTTATTTAACCCATTTTGAATTGCTAGAAAATAAATTATGTTATTTATATTTAAGAAAAAATAAAAATGACCAGTATAGAATTGAAAGAAAAAGTAATCAGTCAAATTCATATTACGGAAGACAACGATGCTTTAGAATTTATTTTAGAATTTCTTACACAAAATGAAGACAGAAATTCTACTTATACATTTTCAGATGATTTACGGAAAAGATTAGATATTTCCGTTGAACAAAGTAATAATGGCGAATTGATTTCAGAGGAGGAAGAAAGAAAATTGACGGAAGAATGGTTAGAAAAATAGAATGGACAAAGGAAGGACGAGTAAGTAAATTAGAAATTTTAGAGTATTGGAATAAACGAAACAAATCCAATGTTTACTCTATCAAACTAAATAACTTGATTTCTACTTCATAATAAACCATTATTGAATTCCCACAATTAGGAAGACCAACACAAGATCCGAATATCAAGTATATTCCTGTTAAAGAGTATGACGTTTTTTACAAAGAATTCCCAGACAGAATTCACGTTTTGTTGATTTGGGATTCCAGAAGAGATCCTATTTCTCTTAGGTTTCGAAAATAGCTCATACAGGCGCACAAGCCTAATGCAAACATCCGTTCTTAGGTTCGTTCATCACTTTGAAAAAATATGTATTCTATTGCTGAAAAAATTTTATCTATTTTTTACTACAGAATAAAAGTGTTTTCTATATATTTTTTTAGAAACAAGATTACCCAAATTTCAATAACAACTAATACCCATATTTTTCTTGCCATCTAATTTTCAAAAACTGTCTTATTTCTGCCTCACGAGCATTATTGCCTGGCTCATAAAATTTGGTTTGTTGAATGGCATCTGGTAATAATTCTTGTCCTGCAAAATTCAAATCATGGTTATGGTCATAATCATAATTTTTGCCATAATCTAATCTCTTCATCAATGAAGTTGGAGAATTTCGTAAATGCAAAGGCACAGGTAAATCACCTTGTTGTTGGACTATTGCAAGTGCATGATCTATCGCCATATAACTCGCATTACTCTTGGTGCTTGTGGCTAAATAAATTGCACATTGTGATAAGATAATTCTTGATTCGGGATTGCCAATTTTGGACACACTATCGAAAGTCGCATTGGCTATGAGTAAAGCATTTGGATTAGCATTACCAATATCTTCGCTCGCAAAAATTAGCATACGTCTCGCTATGAATTTGACATCTTCGCCACCGGCAATCATGCGTGCAAGCCAATACACTGCAGCGTTTGGATCACTACCTCTCATGCTTTTGATAAATGCCGAAATAATATCATAATGTTGCTCGCCTTGTTTGTCATACAATGCAATTTTATTTTGTGCCACACGCATCACAAATTCATTGCTTATTTTTTGATCTGTTTTTGAAGGCAATTGCTGCACAACGAGTTCCAATAAATTCAATAATTTTCGTGCATCGCCACCAGAGATTTGCAGCAAGGCTTCCGTTTCGATTTCTGTAATGGAATAGGTTTGTAACACCGTATCCTTTCGCAAAGCTTCATGAATCAATTGTATTAAATCATTTCGCTCTAAAGGTTTTAAAACATAAACTTGACATCGACTCAATAAGGCACTATTTACTTCAAAAGAAGGATTCTCGGTAGTGGCTCCAATCAAGGTGATAATACCTTTTTCAACAGCGCCCAATAAGGCATCTTGTTGCCCTTTATTGAAGCGATGAATTTCATCAATAAATAAAATAACACCCGTTTCTGATTTCGCTTTTTCTATCACTTCACGAATATCTTTTACACCGCTAGATATTGCACTCAAGGTATAAAATGGAACTTGTAATGTGCGTGCTATAATGGATGCGATAGTGGTTTTACCAACCCCTGGCGAACCCCATAAAATCATGGATGGAATTTGTCCTTTGTCTATCGCAGTCCGGAGTATACTACCTTCACCAGTAAGATGTTGCTGACCTAACAATTCATCAAGTGAAGATGGACGGAGGCGTTCTGCTAAAGGCGTTTGCATAGAATATTAAATATCGAAATTACGCTTGTGGCAATAAAATGGTGAGTGCTCTCTTTTTGGAGTTACTCAAAAATTTATCTCGCATCCAAGGATTCAACATTTTCAATGTTTTATAATTTGTTCCTTTGCTTTTAGCATATTCCACTAAATTACCAATGCCACCATAAATCGTTTCTTTTCTAACGCGTAATGGTTGATACACATCCTCATTTGTCAAATTGAATCCAAGTGTTTTTTGATTGGATAAAATATATTTCAATGCAGCGATTCTAAAAATATAACGCATCGTTTCTTCAGGCAATAACACATTATAAAAACTATTTTCACCTTGTGTGTTTAATGCGCCACTCATGCCGCCCATACCACAATTGTACGAGGCCGCAGCGGCTGTCCAATTGCCAAATTTATTGTATGCATCTTTTAAATATTTACAAGCTGCATCCGTTGCTTTTTCTGGATTATAGCGTTCATCAATTTCATTGTCTATCGTTAATCCATATATAGGTGCGGTACCTGGCATAAATTGCCAAAACCCTACTGCGCCCACCTTTGAGGTTTGGTTTTGCAAAGCACTTTCCGCAATACATAAATATTTAAAATCATCTGGAACTTCATTTTGTTTCAATCTTTCTTCAATCATAGGCAACCAACGATTCATCAATTTGATGATATAACAAGTGGAGCCTTGCATGAAGGTATTGACCAATAATTCTCTATCAAATCTTTCTCTTACATCCCACATTTCCAGTGGTATTTTTTCGCCAAATAATGTATAAGACTTTGGTGTTGCAGGCGCAGTAACCTGCAATGGTTTCAAAGCAAGAGGTATCATGTATTCACTATCTCTCTTATTTATTTTGGGTTCTGTATATATTTCCTTTGCAACTTCTTTGTTGCTTTCTTTAGGTTCTTCCTTGTTGCTTTCTTTCGAGGTTTCTTTGCTAGGTTGCGGGTTTAAGTATCGAGGATTATATTTTTGTGCAAGGATATTGCAACCAGTCAATAGTATAAGGAATGGGAAAAGGATTTTTTTCATGGTGTGTAAATATGCGGTATACAAGTTGAAGTCTTTAAATAAGATTGTTAAATTAAAGGATAGTTTTCTTTTTATAAATAGGCACCGTGCTACAAGGCTCGCCGTACATGATGCTTTTAACCACAGGACGAAGTTTGAGTGTAATGGCTGCATAAGCGCTAT
This sequence comes from Bacteroidota bacterium, assembly GCA_947476825.1. GTDB lineage: Bacteria > Bacteroidota > Bacteroidia > Chitinophagales > Chitinophagaceae > OLB11. Next base: position 5,230 of record CANJRV010000144.1, read on the forward strand.
CTGGAATTGGAATATCGCCACATCCCTTAATGACTACTCGTTTGTCGGTGAATGCTGTATTGTCTAATGCTTCGATATGGTCTAATAAAAGTTGTGTTTTAGCTTCCGCCATGTTATTCATGATAACTTGTTTTGCAACTGGTTCAAGATAGGAAGCAGCCAACATATAAGCCCATACTGGAATGATGGCATCTGCGGTACAAGTGAGTATTACCTCTTGTCCTGCATATTGATTCCAATCATGTGTTAACAATGCTGCACGATAATCTTTTTCTTTCAACATCAGTTCCATGAATAGAAAGGCTTTCAAGTCAAATACCATGGTAGATTTTGGTATAAAATCTTCTAAGTTAAGGGTGATGATGCCACTTTCTGCAACTTTATTAACGAGATTTTCCATGCTCGCAAAAGTAAGGTTTTAAAGTAGAAAGTCGTAAGTAAAAAGTAGATAGTAAAAAGTCGTAAATCGTAAGTACTTTCTACTTTTTACTATCTACTTTTTACTAATCCACCTACCTCACCAACACCACATCACCTTTCATATTCACATCAGTACCATCGGGACATTTAGCTTTGAGTTGCCAAAAATAAGTATCTGCACTTTGGTCTACACCTTTGTATTTGCCATTCCAACGAGTGGTGTTGGCTGTCTTACTATCGAATACTTTATTGCCCCAACGATTATACACAACAAAATAAACTTCTTGTAA
>CANJRV010000145.1 GCA_947476825.1 Bacteroidota bacterium
AAACCATTTTGGATGGAGTGGTGGTTTATGATTTCTGGATGTATAATTCTGTTTGGTTTGATTTGGTTTATTTTCAAACAAAGAGAAAAAAATATTAAACAAAAGGCGAGGGAACAACAACAGAAAATTATCCTAGAAAAGGATTTAATAGAATTGGAACATAAGGCATTGCGATTGCAAATGAATCCGCATTTTATTTTTAATGCATTGAATTCTATACAATCACAAATAGGCGCGGACGATGGACAAAATGCTCGTTATTACTTGGCGAAGTTTAGTAAATTGATGCGGCAAATTTTGGACAATTCTAGAAATAGTTTAATCACTTTGCAAGACGAAATTTCTATGTTGGAGAATTATTTATTGGTTGAGAAATTTTGCAATAATAATTCATTCGACTATGCCATTCATGTGCAAGAAGATCTGGAAGTAGATTATATAAAAATTCCACCAATGATTTTGCAACCTTTTGTAGAGAATGCGATAAAGCATGGCATGAAATATTTGGTCAATAAAACGGGATTCATTGAAGTGTCTTTTACTGTAAAGGATAATATGCTATTATGTTCTGTTTCAGACAATGGAATAGGTAGAAAAAAAGCCGAAGAGTTAAATAAGAAAAGTAGAGATAATTTTCATAAGTCAACTGCTTTGGTAGTAACCCAAGAGCGTTTAAATTTATTGCATCAGCAAAAAAATGAAAGCCATATTCACATCATCGATTTGTATGATGAATCGGGTGAAGCGCTCGGCACTAAAGTAGATGTAGAAATTCCAATCAAATAAAATGAACATGATAAAAGCAATTTTAATAGACGATATAGAACATGCAAGAGTAACCTTGCGTAAGGATTTAGAAACTTATGCGACTGATGTAGAAATCATTGGTGAAGCAAGTGGCGTTATAGAAGGCGCTAAATTATTGAAGAAATTACAGCCTGATATTTTGTTTTTGGATATACAAATGCAGGATGGAAGCGGATTTGATTTGTTGGATATTTTGCCAGAAATTCATTTTGATATAATTTTTATCACTGCTTCGGATGCACATGCTATCAAGGCTTTTAGGTATTCGGCCATTGACTATTTATTGAAGCCTGTAGACCCAGATGAATTGATGGCTGCATTAGATAAGTACAGAAATCAATCTATCGGTGCACAAAAAAGCAACCATGAAAAATATCAATTGCTTAAAGAAAATTTATTAAACCAGCATAAGCCGCATACTCGACTTGCTTTGAATTCACAAGAAAAAATTTATATTGTGAATATCCATGACATTATTCGTTGCGAAAGTAGTGGCAACTACACAGAATTTTATTTTACAGAAAATAAGAAATTGCTAGTGACGAAAACAATGAAAGAGTATGAGGACTTATTGGCACCGCAAAATTTTTTCAGAGTACATCAATCCCATTTAATCAATACAGCATATATACAAGAATTTATAAAAAGTGATGAGACTTTACGGATGATTGATAATTCAAGAATTCCAGTGTCGACCAGAAGAAAGGCAGAGGTGATGAAGATGTTGGAAGAGTTGTAATGCCATCAGCATTCGCACAGTCTGCAAGATTTTGAGCGAATGCTAGATGGCATTATACTGTAGCGTATTTTTTGCAAAAAAATAAATGCTACAGTATTTTTTTATGTACTAAATTATATTCTTTCAGGTAGGGCAATATAGATTGGTAATGAAAACGGGATAGATGGTAAGAGTGACCAAACAGCAATATGCTTGTTTTGTTTGATGCTATTTTCAAAACAATCTCCCCTTTGGGTGAAATTAAAAACGTTAAAGAAATTGACGATGAAATTAAAATATTATCAGGCTTCAAATGTTAATGTTTGGAATATCCGAAATTTTATTCTATATCTTTAGAGCTCATCAACAATACATTGAATGATGGAAGCAAATTTTTTATATCTGAGCAGTATAGCAAATTCAACTAATAAGGAATATGAAACTAAGAAAGCAACATTCGACATGACGAAAAGCGGAACAACACTGGTTTACAACAAAATAGAAATGGTTCGGAGAACCACTTTTATCTATAGTTCGACATGCCGCAAAGCCGAACATGTCGAACAGCCTGATGACAGTATAAGGTAGCGTATTTATTTTTGACGATAAATACGCTACCTATATTTTTCATTATTTCTATTTATAAATTATGTAGATCATTCTACTGCACTACTTCTACCCACATCGCCTTGCTGTTAGCATGAATCGTATTATCATACATTGCCTCAGAGTATATACTAGGCATATAGAACTTGCCTACATAAGTTGCATTCAATAAAATCTTTACAGTGATTTTATTTTCGCCCGTTAAATCGTAATAGGAATATACTCTGTCATCGCGTATATCTTGGTAACGAGTCGTTGCAGTCTGCGTTTGCTCCTCATCCATTCTGCTGTTATGAATCTCCCAACCACTTGGAAAAATTTCATTCAAACACATTTCCTTTAGATAGGTTTTATCCAAATTTTGAATAGTCACTTCGGCATAAAAGTCTGTACCTTGTTTGATTTGTTGCGGATTTATTTGGACGCCTTTCATGGTTTTATACACCACTTGCATACGTATATGATTATTGCTTATGCTGGTATCGCCAATCATTGGAACACCTTTTGTAATCAGCTTTGCAAACAATTTGACTTTACCATTATTTTTAATTTGTATGGGCGCAATTGTCGCAATATCATTTTCATTGAAGGTCAATTTGAGAATGGATTTCGTGCTTTGTTTGGTTATCCAAGTGCCATTATTTAATTGGTAGGAGATATTGATTTCGTTCGTTTTGGTTAAACCATAATAATCGCAAAATGCCATTAAAAGATAAGCTGTTTCTTGCGTGCTAAACCATTTATTGCTGTTCATTTTATCGCTTACTTCTTTCACTACATTTGTCACCATAATTTGATTATTTAGTTTAGAAAATGTTTTAATGAGGATGGCTTTATCTCGTGTATCACTACCATAGCTATAGGATAATTCTTTGTAAGCCGGAATTTGCATAGTGATATTTGTAGTCAATTGTTTGGCAACTTCAATCTGCCCAATGGCTTGATACGCTAGGGCTAGCTCACATTTAGCTGTTGTGCATAAATTGTTTTCTTCACGAAGTCTGTTCATAGAACCAAGTTCTGCATTGCCACTTAATGCCAATGTATATAGTCGATACGCTTGTATCAATTCATTGCTTTCCGAACGTGGGTATAAACCATTATTTGTAGTCCAATTTTTTGCTTGTTGTGTTTGGTATTTTACCCAAGATGATTTTAAATTTGGGGCTAAAGCATAACCTAGCTTTTCTGCTTCCAACATAAAATGTCCAGCATAGTTACTGCCATATTCATTGGACTCATTTTCACCGGGCCAATAAGAAAATCCACCATTGCTTGTTTGAAATAATTGTAAGCGACGCAATGCTTTTTGAATATTGATGCTGGTTTGTTTTTGCTGTTTATCACTTAAATCCATTAAACGAGAAATATACAATTGAGGAAACGCTGACGATGTAGTTTGCTCTATACAGCCATGTGGATATTGAATCAAATAGGATAATCTACCTTCTATATTCATTGGCGGGATGTAAGACAATTCAATATTTGCTTCGTTAGTTCCTTTGATATTTTTAAACTGTATTTCTGAATGCATCGTTTCATTTGCTTGGATATTTAATTCTTGAGAAACTGCAATTGGCGGGTTCGGCATACGAATGTCCAACTCAATTTCTTGTCTGGCAATTTCATTTCCACAAGTTGCTTTCACTATGATTTTAGCTATGCCAATTTTGCTTGCCACTTTCATCGTAAAAGGTACAATTTCATCGCCTATTTTATTGAAGTGAATGAACTGTTGTTTATTGCCAATAAGTTGTAATAAATCATTGCTTTCTAATTCAATTTTTACGTCTTTGATATTCTCTTTCATGGCAAAAACATCCACTGGAATATGAATCATTTCATTAGGTGAAAGCACTCGTGGGACAGTAGCCAATACCATCAGAGGTTTTTTAACTTCTACATTTTTTTCAGCTTCTCCATAAGCACCATTATTTTGCGCAACGACCATTACACGCACACTGCCAACATAATTTGGTATAGTAATGGAATGTATTTTATGTTGATTTGCTTCTATTGTAAATGGCCCAACAAAAATAGTCATGGGTTTAAATCGATTTGCTTTGGTCGTATTAGCGCCGTCATAATTGGCATCTCCACCAATGCTTAATAAGTGATCTAATTTACCGGCATAAGCACCAATTACATTATCATACATATCCCAAGTTTTTACACCTAAAGCTTCCTTCGCGTAGAAGGTACTCCATGCGTCTGGGGTTTTAAATTTAGTAAGGTCTAATAATCCATTATCTACGATAGCTAAAGTGTAGGTCATTTTTTTACCAGTCAATTCCTTGACATCAATATGTGCTGTTGTTTCTGGTCTTAATTCATTAGGCATTGAAATTACAGGATGCAAATGCGTATTTGGATCATCCACTTGTATCGGCACTACACCATACATTCTAATGGGTAAATCATTCAATGTATTTGCATGTGGTTGTAACATGGTAATATGTAGATATACATTCGGAGACATGTCGGCAGTGGCAATAAAATTAAATTTGGTAGCTCCTACAGTGGTTTTAATCCAATAAGATTTTACAACTTTATTACCGCTTTCAATACTAATTAAAGCTGTTCCTTTTGATGCAGAAGGAATGGTAACCTTTACTTGTTCACCTTTCATGTATTTCGTTTTATCACAAGAAAAATGAAGCATAGTTGCATTTTCTGTTGAAGTAGAATTTTGTGCTTGCCAGTAAGGCGAATCGAAAGAAACGATAGAGCCTGTTTCATGTCTTCCTTCTTCATCTGTGACCACAAAAAGATACCTTGCATAATTATCTGCACTGGCCATAAAATGGAAGAAACCTTTTCCATTTACAGTTTGTACAATAGTATCCTTCACCACAATAGTACCTGACTTACTCAAATAAGTGCTTGCATCATCTTGATCTGTTTCATACCACCAACGCCATTCAATCTTATACACTTTCAAATGCAATTTAGAAGCATCTTCTGGTGTGCCAAATTGGTTCACACTAGCTACATGAAATACATAATCGTGGTTCAGTAGCAAGCTAGAATTTAGATCACCAGCACTTGGTAATTGCAGACCGACATATCTTTTAAATGGAGAGTATAAGCAAGAATTTTTGTCAATACTAAAATCTCCTCCTTCTTCAAAAACTTTAGTAACAAAAGACGCTTTCAACATCCCTGGTGCATTGTTGCCTATATGTAAATTGCAAGGAATGTTAGTAGATCCAGTTGCATCTAAGGCACTATCGAAAAGTACAATATCATTGCTGTTATAATTTTTTAATGGGGATGAAAAAATGTAATCAGGAAAATGATCAAATTTTGTTTCTGTACTGCGCACGGTTGCGTAGACATTGGCTTTTAAATTTTTCGCATCCGCACCATGCAACCATTTTGCTTGTAATAAAACGCCCTTGTCCTTATTATTTTCATAGATAATTGGCGGGGTGTCAAAATTAATTTTTAGTCTGTTGGGTTTCACTGTTTCTATGTGAATGTTTTTTGTAAATTCTAGATTGCCAACTTTCACATTTGCGATATAATTCCCAGTAACAGCATTAGGTGATGTAGCTGTTCTACAATCGTAAGTATGATTCATATGTTGTGTGATGATTGTTTGGTAAATGATTTTTCCCATTGGGTCTTTAAACTCAAAAGACATTGGATGATTTTCTGGCAATTGATGTAGCTTATCTTCTAGAATAAAATTTATATAGATACTGTCACCAGGACGCCATACACCTCTCTCGGTATACAAAAATCCTTTGATTCCTTTTTGTACAACTTCACCTTCAATATCAAATTTGCTGAGGGTGTTTGCATT
>CANJRV010000146.1 GCA_947476825.1 Bacteroidota bacterium
AAAGGATTTATGAATTTTATAGCAAGCAGAAATATGTTTGAAAATAAATTGGATAAGTTTGAAGATGAAAATCAAATCGAATCAAAAAGAACTTTCAAACTTAAGTCGCAAGAAATTGAAAATAAAATTAAGTTCGATTACAATAAGTTCATAAATAATTGGAAAATAACGTTTGGTGCAATGGCACAATATGTAAAATACAATACTGATTTATATAGTAAAGTAACTAACAGTATAAATGACAGTTTAGGAAATGAAATTACCCCTGCACAATTCATTAAATTCAATAGTGAGATTGAGTTTGCAAAGTGTGGATTATTTGGACAGGTTGCAAAAAATATATTGCATGAAAAACTTTTGGTTTCATTTGGTTTTAGAACCGATTTGAATAGTTTTATGAAAGTTGGAAATAACCCATTAAAAACGCTATCTCCTCGTATTTCACTGGCTTATCACATTAATTCTACATTGGACATTACTGGTTCAATTGGTTGTTATTATAAAATTCCAACATATACCACACTTGGCTTTAAAGATGGCAACGGTGATTTAGTAAATAAATCATTGAAATACATTCAATCAACTCATTATGTTCTAGGGACACAGTTTTTGCCAAATGAAGCATTTCGAGTTACCATGGAAGGATTTTATAAACTGTACAATAACTACCCTGTATCAACATCAACAGGAGTTTCTTTAGCGAATCAAGGTGCAAATTTTGGTTCCATTGGTAGCGAACAAGTGAAGAGCACAGGACAGGGAAAGGCCTATGGGTTTGAAATATATTTTCAACAAAAATTAATTAAAAATGTCTTTTATGTAGTTAGTTACACTTTTGTAAGAAGTGAATTTTCAGGAGATAATGGAATTTTTATTCCATCATCATGGGATAATCAACATCTAATTTCTGCAACGCTTGGTCGTAAATTTAGAAGGGGCTGGGAACTTGGTTTAAAGTATAGGTTTGCTGGTGGTTCACCTTACACACCATATAATATGACTACTTCTCAACAAACGTATTTGTTACTTGGTCAAGGTACTCTTGATTATTCAAAATTAAATAGTCAAAGACTTATTGCATTTAATCAACTGGATATGAGAATAGATAAAAAAATAAATTTCAAAAAAACAACCCTTGATATTTATCTTGATATTCAGAATATACTTGGTTTTAAAAACCAAAGTTATCCCGATTATACATTTAAAAGAACTGATGACAATAAAGGATTTCAAACAACTGATGGAAAAAATATTCAGCAAGATGGTTCAAATGCAATTCCCGTAATATTATCAAATAAGGACTTAAGTATTGTACCTACCTTAGGTCTAATTATTGAATTTTAAAATAGAAGGTACAACATGAAGTAACTTACTATTAGGAGAACATCTATTTTATGGATCTTCCTCTTTTTAAACCTTTTACGTTTGAAATCGCAAACTTCGATATCGTATCATTTGTTTCATTTGCTACTTCCGTGGCAAGGGCTCCCTATTCCCCCTTTTATCCACATCTCTTATTTTGATAACCTACAAAAATTGGTAACATCAAGATAAAAGCTACTTTTGCCCATTATTTATTACTATGCGTAAACTATTTACACTATTACCATTATTGCTTTCAATTGCCAGTTTTGCGCAAACCGGAATTGTAAAAGGGATTATCATTCATCTAGACAGCAAATTGCCCTACAACGAAGTGGTGGTTTCTATTGCCAAAGCAAAAGTTACCACCGCGAGTAATGCGCAAGGTGAATATCAATTTAGCAATATTCCCTATGGCACTTACGAAATGACTATTTCAGCGGATGGCGTTACTGATGAAGCTATCAATGTAACCATCAATCAATCTGTCACAACCTTAGATGTGATAGAATTGAAAAGTGCAGAACTTCATACAAATAATGATGCCGACAATGCTTTAAATGCGACAGAAGACGCCAGCACTTTGGATGAAAATACAGAGAGTGCAAGCGGACAAAATGTAGCCAGTGCCTTAAATGCTTCGAGAGATCCTTATCAATCTGCTGCTACATTTGGTTGGGGCTCTTATTTTTTCAGAATGCGTGGCTTAGAAAACGACAACAGTATTTTATATCTTAATGGTGTACCCATGAACGATTTAGAAGAAGGTGGCGTTTTTTTTAATTCATGGAGTGGCTTAAATGATGTGTTTCGTGGCAAAAGTACTACACTAGGATTGGGGCCAAATGAAACCAATTTTGGTGGAATGGGATTAAATACCAACCTCGATGCTTCTGCTTCTAATCAACGAAAAGGAACTCGATTAACGTACACAGCAACCAATCGTTCGTATAGAAATAGATTGATGCTGACATTAAATTCAGGTTTAAAGAAAAATGGTTGGGCTTATTCCTTTTCCTTATCTCGTAGATGGGCGCAAGACGGACAAATCAAAGGAACATTTTATGATGCTTATGGTTATTTCGCTGCAGTCGAAAAACGATTCAAAAAACAAGGAATTAGTTTCATGATCGTTGGTGCGCCAATCAAAAGAGGAAAAAATGGTCCTGCAACGAAAGAAGTTTTTGATCTTGCTGGTACACATTATTACAATCCTTATTGGGGATATCAAAACGGGAAAATTAGAAACTCACGGGTATTGGCTACACATTCTCCATTATTCATTTTATCACACGATGCAAAATTGGGATCTCGAACAACCATCAATTCGGCAGTTGCCTATCAATTTGGAGAAACAGCAACTACGGGCATCGATTGGTATAATACCTCAGATCCTAAACCAGATTATTACAAATACTTGCCAAGTTATCAGGATACAGACAAACTTGCAAACCCAACAGCAGCGCAGATGTCGGCAGATAAAGATAAGTATTTACAAATAGATTGGGATAGATTATATGAAGCAAATGCTTTGAATAAAGCTGCTGGTTATCAACGTTCACTTTATATTGTAAATTCGACTGTTGAAGCAACCAAAAAATTGAACGTTGCTGTGAATGCGCAAAGTACCTTAAGTGATCATATCACTTTATATTCTGGCATCAGTTATCAAAACCAGAACAACCATAATTTTTTACGTGTAGAAGATTTAATGGGCGGTGAATATTGGGTAAATGTAAACCAGTTTGCTGAGCGTGGCGTGAATGGCGTTCAAGTGTCTAATCAATTTGATCAAGGGGAGTCTTCAAATATTCGTAAAGAAGGCGATCATTATGGTTATGATTATAATATTCATTTTTCTAAAGCTTCATGGTTTGCGCAAGGTGTTTTTGTTTACAATAAATTTGATTTCTTTGTAGCTGGCGAATTGGGGTATACCAATTTCTATAGAACTGGTAATTATACACATGGCTTGTATCCAAATAATTCTAAAGGAAATTCGTCAACAAATACTTTTTTTACCCCGAAACTAAAAGGCGGAATCACGTATAAATTAAATGGTAGAAATTATTTGTATGCTAACGGAAGTATTGGCGATAAAGCACCTTATGTAGACAATGTGATTATTTCGCCTCGTACTCGAAATTTAATTATAAGTAATCCAAGGAATGAAAATTTTAGCAATGCGGAAATCGGTTATTTACTTCGTTCGCCGAATATTAAAACTCGATTGACGTTTTTTGTGAGTGAAGTAAAAAATGCAGCGGATATTAAACGTTATTTTGATGATGCTACTTATGCGTTTTCAAACATGGCCATGCAAGGGATAAACAAACGTTATACAGGCTTAGAATTTGGCGCAGAAATAAAATTAGACCCAAGCTTGACATTGAATGTAGCTGCTGCATTGACGCAAGCTTATTATACAAGTCGCCCTATTATCAATGTGTATAGCGACAATGATTTAGATCAGGTTTTGAATCCTTCAGCAGTAGCAACGGATACCATTTATATGGAAAATTATTATGTACCCGCTGGACCACAAACTGCTTTCCAAGCAGCATTAAATTACAGAAGTAAAAAGTATTGGTATGCGACTATATCCGCAAATTATTTAGGTAATAATTGGATTGATTTTACGCCAACACGTCGCACAAAATCGGGTGTAGATTTATTGAAATATGAATCAGAAGAATGGGGCAATGTGGTAGATCAACAAAAATTACCTTCCTCATTTACAGTGGATATTAATGCTGGTAAATCATTTAAGGTAAATAAGTATATCAAACATGCAGGAAGTAATTATTTCTTGAATTTGAATGTTGGGGTTTCTAATATTTTAAACAATAAAAATATTATTCTATACGGTTTTGAAAACTTACGTACCAATAATGAAAATCCAGATTGGTTTCCGTCGAAATATGCTTATGCATTGGGCATACAATATTTTGTAAATGCTGCACTTAGATTTTAATTCAAAAATATTAATCAACTCTTTTAAATAAACACAAATGAAAAAACTATTATTATCCGTTAGCACTATCCTTCTTGTTGGCGCAATTGCCTTTACTTCTTGTGTAAAGAAGAACTTTGATAACCCACCAGAAACGTATAGTGATGATCCAGGATTAAAAGTGAATGCGACTATTTTACAATTGAAAAATTTGTATACTGGTACACCAACTTTAATTGATAGCGATTGGACAGTACAAGGTATTGTGGTTGCCGATGATAGAAGTGGTAATTTTTACAAGCAAATTGTGATACAAGATTCAACCAGTGGTATTCCTGTATTGTTGAACAAAAGCGGCTTGTATTCTGAATACCCAATTGGTCGTAAAGTATATATAAAATGTAAAGGATTATACCTTGGTGAGTATGGAAAATTTGTGCAATTGGGTTCCGTTCCTGATAATACAAATGCTTTGAGTGCTATACCTACTGCATTGATTGGAAACTATGTTGTAAAGGCAAGCTACCCGCATGAAGTAGTGCCTTTGACCGTAACCATGGCACAAATCAAAACGATTGGAACTAGCAATATCAAGTGGTTAGGTACACTAATCAAATTAGATAGTGTTGAATTTCAACAAGCGTATATCAATACACCTTGGGCACAAGATCCAAATGTTTCTTCGGGTACAGACGCTTATATAGAAGACTGTGATGGTAATGCAGCTAAGCAAGTAGATGTAAGAACTAGCGGCTATTGCAATTTTAGAAATGGTTTGACACCGGCTGGGAAAGGTTCTATTACTGGTATTTTTACACGTTACAATAACTACGCTCAATTGGTGATTAGAGATACAAATGATGTAAATATGAAAGGACCTCGTTGTGGTGGAGTAGTTATATTACCAGCAGTTGCAGTGAAGCTTGACAGCATTCGTAAATTATTTAATGGCAACAATATTTTATTGGGCAATTATAAAATTCACGGCGTGGTTACAACTAGTGTAATTGATAGTAATATCACCAAAGGGAATTTAATATTGCAAGATGAAAGTGGGAAAGCGGTTACCGTATATTTTGGTAGTAATTTCCACGGATTTGTTTTAGGTGATTCCTTAGTGATAGATGTGACAGGCGATTCATTATTAAATTATAGAGGCTCCATGGAAATAAAAATAATGGGTACAACTAACGCAACTAAAGTAGCTAGTGGGAAATCGGTAACGCCTGTAACCCTTACTTTAGCCGCATTAAATGCGGATTTGGCAAATACATCTTTGAAAGATCGTCAGTATGAAGGGGCTTTGGTAAAAATACTTTTGGCAACCATTACAAGCACAACCACGGCTACTTATTCGGGACCAAATACCGCAGATTGGTCTAAAACATTGACCGATGCAACTGGTAATATTATTTTATTTACAAGAAAAAATGCATTGTTTGCGAATACCAATTTTTTGACTGGACCTAAAACTGTTATCGGAAATGCCAATGTGTATTATACCACGAATCAAATTTTAATGCGTCAATTGAATGATGTATACTAATTTTCCATTTTTTAAAATATAAAAAACAATAAGTATGAAAAAAATTTTAT
>CANJRV010000147.1 GCA_947476825.1 Bacteroidota bacterium
ATCAAATAAATCATAGTTCAGACAACTTAAAAGCCACTGTCTTTGAACTATGATTTGAATGATTGAATGAAGACTATGATTACGAAGGAAAAAATCATAGTAATCCCAAACATCAAATAAATCATAGTTCAGACAAATTGTCGAGTACAATTGCGATTCTATAAGTTTAAATTGCAATTTCTAGATATAAACTAATGCTCCAAAAAAATAATTCCTTTTTTCAATCTGCTTATTATCTTTGAAACTTCTTAAAATATACAACATGAAAAAACTATTTCTTTTGGCAATGCCTTTTGCCGTATTGATGGCTTGTAATAATGCAAGTACTTCTGAGACAAAAACAACTACTGCTGAAGCAAAAGCTGCACCTCAATATTTTGGTGAAAAAATAACTGCTGATGGAGCCAAGCCTACAGATAGTTTAGTCAGTATGATGGGTGATCAAAAAGAAATGGCATGCAAATTAACAGGCAAGATAGATGCAGTTTGTCAAAAGAAAGGTTGTTGGATGGAATTGAAAAACGCAGATAATTCTTCGATTCGCGTAACATTTAAAGACTATGCCTTTTTCATGCCTAAAGATTGTTCTGGCAAAACTGCAATTATCGATGGTATCGCAAAAGTGGATGAAACTTCTGTTGCTGATTTGAAAGAGTACGCAAAAGACAATGGCGATAAACAAGAAGCCATTGATGCTATCAAAGAACCTAAAAAGGAATTGGTGTTTGAAGCAAAAGGCGTCATTTTACAATAATACATTCTAGTATGAATAGGTACATTATCGGATTGGTATTCTTTGCTTCATGCATTATGGTGGCTTGTACAGATAGTAGTAAACCTGCCGCAAAAGAAGGGGATAGTTGCTCTAAACCGATTCAAGATCCGAATGATGTGAAGCCAATGGCTTTGATGATGCGTTCGATGGCAAATAATTGTGACAGCATGCGCTTGAAAATTTTGCAAGGTGTAGTTGTAGATTCTATGCAATATCCTTTGCCTCCTTTTTGGGGTGCAGAGCCAACAGATTCTTCTGTATTGGAGCAATTATTTTTCGATAATGCTAATCAAATTCAACAAGCTTACAGAACCTTGATGCAAAACAAAGATCACCAAAAAGAAAATTATACAGCGGTGATACAAGAGTGCATTCATTGTCACAGTAGCTACTGCAGCGGACCTTTGCGACGAATCAAAAAACTTCCTTTGGATTATAAGCCAGAATAAATTCTCTGTTACATGAGAATTCGTATTTTACTTTTATTGCATTTTTTTTACTGTAGTGCATTTGCACAAAATATAATTAATCTTCATTCCAATTGGCAATTTAGAAAATTAGGTGACGCACAATGGATGCCTGCACAAGTGCCAGGAACCGTGCATACGGATTTACTAAGACTAAAAAAAATACCGGATCCATTTTATCGAGACAATGAAAAAAAAGTGCAATGGGTTGCAAATGATACTTGGGAGTATCAAACGACATTTAGTTGTCCAAAAACAAAAAAGTCAATTCCAGTTTATTTGCAATTTGAAGGACTAGACACATATGCAGACATTTATTTGAATCAACAATTCATTGCATCGACCAATAATATGTTCAGAACTTATACCTTTGATATTAGTTCTTCCATTCGAAAAACTAATACCTTAAGAATTGTTTTTGCTAGCGCAGAAAAAAAAGTGGATAGCATGGCAAACGCTTGTCTTCCTTTAGTTAGACCCTGCGAAAACAATCGACATTATGTTCGTAAAGCACAATATCATTTTGGCTGGGATTGGGCGCCACATTTAGTTACCTGCGGTATATGGCGATCGGTAAAGGTCATAAGTGGTTCATTGCCGGAGATAAAAAAAGCACAATATTCATCTATTCATTTGGTGCAAGAATTGGATTCCATTGGCAAGTCTTTTTATTTTACAAAAAATGGGAAATCTATTTTTATGAAAGGCGCGAATTGGATTCCAGCTGATGTTTTTTTGCCACGCATTTCAAAATCTAAATATCGAAGTCTATTAATTGCAGCCAAAGAAGCTAATTTTAATATGCTTCGTGTTTGGGGTGGTGGCATTTACGAAGATGATTATTTTTATACCCTTTGTGATTCTTTAGGCATTTCAATTTGGCAAGATTTTATGTTTGCTGGTGCGATGTATCCTGCTGATATTGCCACTGTTGCCAATATAAAGCAAGAAGCCATCGACAATATTCTTCGTTTGCGTAAGCATCCATGTATAGTACTTTGGTGTGGCAATAATGAGATTGATGAAGCTTGGCATCATTGGGGATGGCAAGAACAGTTTCATATTTCGAATTCTGATTCTGCTAAACTTTGGTCGGATTATCACAAAATATTTGATGAATTACTTCCAGCATTAGTTGCGCAATATGATTCTGGTCGGGCTTATATTTCTTCATCACCCACTTATGGTTGGGGAGAAGAAAAAAGTATGACGTATGGAGATAGTCATTATTGGGGTTTGTGGTGGGGTGTAGAACCCATTAAAATATTGAAAGAAAAAGTGCCTCGATTCATGAGTGAATATGGAATGCAAGCCATGCCGAATTTGGCATCCGTGCAAAAATATGCGTTGGCAAAGGACATGGACACATCATCTGCAGTTTTGAAAATACATCAAAAAAATACTTCGGGCTATCGCAATTTGGCTGCATATATCCAAATGGAAAAATTGAAACCAAAATCATTTTCGCAATACATTGAAGCGACGCAAGAAGTGCAATCTCGTGCCTTGCAAGTAGGTATAGAAGCCCAGCGAAATTCCCGTGGAAGGTGCATGGGTAGCTTGTTTTGGCAGTTCAATGATTGTTGGCCAGTCTGTAGTTGGAGCGTAATCGATTATTATGGGGGCAAAAAGAAAGCCTATTATACTGTTCAAAAAGCATATCAGTAATTTTATCGAATCTCATTTTACAATTCGCTTAACATGATAATTGTACAGCAATACTTTGTTGCGCGTACCTTGCACTCGCAATTTTAATTTGCATGATTATTCTGCATGAGTATAGCCATTCAACTCCAATCGGTCACTAAAAAATTTAAAGATTTTACTGCTGTAGATCAGCTGAGTTTTATTGTAAACACAGGCGAAATTTACGGTTTCCTCGGGCCCAATGGTTCAGGGAAAAGTACTTCTTTACGAATGATGATGGGTTTGATAAAACCAAGTGATGGAAATATTTTTTTGTTTGAAAATGCCTTGGCAACACATCGAAGTAGCATCATGCGACGCGTGGGTTGTATCATAGAAAAACCAGATTTTTACAATTATCTTTCTGCTAAGGAAAATATAAAATTGTTTGTAAGAGCGAATCAGTTGAATTATACAGCAAAGGATTATGATGCATTATTTGACCTAGTTGGTTTGCGTGGACGTGAAGCCGACAAAGTAAAAACGTATTCGCATGGAATGAAGCAAAGGCTTGGTTTAGCGCAAACTCTATTACATAATCCGGATTTAATTATTTTGGATGAACCCAATACAGGCTTAGATCCACAAGGTATTATTGACTTACGTTATTTATTGTTGAAACTGAATCAAGAACAAGGCAAAACGATTTTGTTTTCCTCGCATATATTGAGTGAAGTGCAAGAAATATGCAATAGCATGATTGTGATAAATAAAGGCAAGGCAGTGGCACAAGGAAAAGTTGCAGATTTATTATCGCTCGAAAAATTGCATGTGGTAATTGAAGTGAATGATGAAGAGAAGATGAAAAGAATACTACGTGAATCACAATATGCTACTTTTTTTGAAAAAAATGTAGGGAATGAATTTTGGATGAATATGTCTAAAAGCCAGATTGCGCCATTTGTTCAGCTACTGATAGAAAATAATTTGGAAGTCTGTAGAGTCGATTATAAAAATCAATTGGAGGCCTATTTTTTAAAGATTACACAATCCTAAGCAGATACTAACATGAAAGAATTTGGTGCCATTTTGTATAATGAATTGATTAAAACCATACGACGACCTAGGAGTTTTATTGGCTTTGGTGTCATTACTTTTATTTGCCTCATGCTGCAAGGCGCATTTTATCATGATGGCAAAGAAATCTTATCCTTTGTAACTGGACAACTAGATAATATATTTACTGTAGAAGGAAAAGTACTGAATGGCAATTTGATTTGCTTTGTTGTACTACAAACATTAATCGTGCAAATGCCATTGCTAGTTGCTTTGGTAACAGGTGATTTGGTGAGTGGAGAAACGGCAAGTGGGACCATCCGATTTTTACTGACCCGTCCTGCGAGCAGAACTAAAATAGTATTGGCAAAATGGATAGCCGGATTGTTCTACACCTTATTGTTATTGATACTTTTAGGCATATTCGCCTTGTTCGTTTCGCGGGCTATATTTGGTACAGGAGATATGATGGCATTGAATAGTGAGGGACTGACCATTATACGAGGTGATGATATCAATTGGCGATGGGGTGGTGCATTTTTGATTGCATTTTTGGCATTGGGTGTTGTGTCAAGTTTGGCAAATATGTTGTCGTGTATCATGGATAATTCAATAACGCCCATTGTTACCGTCATGGCAATCATCATTGTGTTTACGATTATTGGTATGTTTGATTTGCCAAGTTTTGATGTGATTAAACCCTACTTGTTTACGACCCACATGATTTCATGGCGTAGTTTATTTGAAGATCCAGTTCCAATACATGATATTGTTTTTTCTTGTGTCGTGCTGCTGGTTCATATTATAGTATTCGTCAGTATTTCTATTTTTTATTTTAACCGTAAAGACATCAGTGCCTAATGAAACCGATTCTATTTTTTCTATTTTGTTGTTTTTCCATCCGAGCATTTGCGGGCGATGATTCCAAATTTCTGATTCGAGAAATCAATAAAAAATTTGCGCAAGTAAATGATTATACAGCCAATGTATTTATGAAATTTGATATACCCGGTGTAAAAATGAATAGCCTGAATGGAAAAGTTTTTTTTAAAAGTCCGAATAAATTTAGAATCAGAACCAAGGGTATTTTCTTTTTGCCGAAACAAAATCCTTTACAAAATATAAGTACTTTGCTTTTGGATACAGCCTCCTATACATCGGTCATTTCGGGGTATGAAATATTGAATGGAAAAAATTGTGCCATTGTGAATATTATTCCATTGACAGTCAAAACCGAATTGATACTTGGTAAGTTTTGGATAGACACAAAAAATATTCTGATTCTTAAATCACAAATCACGACAAAAAACAATGGTACTTTAGAAACCAATAGCACTTATTCTTCTTTGTCTAATTACACATTGCCAGACAAATTAATGATTAAAGTGGAGATCAAAAAAATTAAGATCCCGAAGATGATGTCTGGTGATTTGAATAAAATTGCGAAACGAAATGCAGACCCAAATGCGCTAGAGACGGGCACTATAGAGTTGGTGTTTAGCAACTACACCATAAACACAAAATTTCCAGATACTATTTTTACGGAAAAAGGTGAGTAGATTTGGTTGAGATGTATTATTTTCGCCGCCCTGGCTTCGTAGTTCAATTGAATAGAATATCAGATTTCGGCTCTGAGGGTTCCAGGTTTGAATCCTGGCGAGGTCACTAAACAGAAAGGTCTGCCCACAGCTGACCTTTTTTTATGCCCATTTCACAGAGATTGAAGTTGATTGCATAAACCGGGCAAACTGACCACCCATGACCGGTGGTAATTGACCACCTAAACTTGCTGGCAGAGGGTACTAATTTTGATGTCATTTTTTTGCGGTTAGGCGAAGGTAATTTTTTAATTGTTATTAATAGTTTTCTTTCTGTATAC
>CANJRV010000148.1 GCA_947476825.1 Bacteroidota bacterium
GATAAAGAAGATGTCACAGATAATAGCAATTTAAAATAGGATAGGGAATGTCGGTTATACATCTGTGCAATCCGTGTAATCCTCCTCATCCGTGATTCTAACATTTGTCTGAATCCCTTATCCATGATTCTACAACTTATTCCTTCGGCAACGCCAGCAACATTGCATCTAATTTCTTTCTCCATTTTGCTTGTTCACCCGAATTAGTACCAAATTTTGTTTCCATTTCATATTGCTTACAGTCTGTTTGAAATTCAACATTTGTTTGATTACAAATTTTAGTCAACTCGTTTGTATAATCTCCAATGGTGTAGGAAAAGTTTTTCATTCTTTGTAAAAGTTCATAGCCATAAACAGTACATAAATCAAATAGACCTTGTTGGTAGGATAGCCAAATGAGATCATTGGTATTTCCCATTTTCCAACTTTGATTTTTTTGCATCAACGCTTTCGTATGGATATCGAGTTGGCGTATATTATTTGCTTCTGACGATTCAAAAGTATACGTGAGTACAAGTTTTGTAAAGGCAGATGGCAGGCTCGTTTCACGGTCTATCAATGGGTAATCTGCGGCAGACAATTTTATACCTTTTTTACATACAATACTGTTCGGTTCTTGTTGTTGATTATGATCAATTTTTACTTGAATTTTTGTATGGTCTACTTCTACTACTTCATTCCATTCCGGATGTTCTTTGAACACTAAGGCAAATTTATTCACTGCAACTGTGATGGCTTTACCAATAGCATTTTCTAAGATTTCTTTTGTGTTTTGTTGCGGCTCAAATACATTCTTCGCTTTAAAGGAATACAGAAGTTCTTCGACATGATTCACGTATCTATAAAATGCGCAGGTAATTTTAAACGTATCCAAATCAGTAAATTTTTCTTTTGGTTTTGCATATAAACCCAGTTGCGTAATTTTCATTACAATAGGGACGCCTTTTTTATTTTGTCCAAATTGTTTAGATAAAAAAATCGATAGCATGTCTGGCAAATGGTTTTCTAAAATAGTTACTTCTGTTTTATTGCTGGTTTGGTTTTTTAAGCAACCCATAGAATCCTTTCTTTGGGTCAAATCCAGTATGCGTAAAAAATAAAATGGCAAGGTATCCTTCTTGCTATCTGTAGGATGCAGATTGAGTTTCACCACTGCTTGTTGCGCAATGCACAAAGCCGGGCTCAGTAAAATAAACAAATAGAAAATCCATTTCATGCGGAATAAATATTAATTCGTGGTTTTAAAAAATTGCATGCCAAATATATATCAATCTTCATCTATAGTTTGGTACGGATAGGAAATTATTCTTGTACAATCTCTTTTTTGAAAGCCATAAAATAAATCATAATTTCTTAACAGCTTGAAGTCTATTTTATAAATCCATATTGTATAATAGATGTTTTGATTAAATTTGCCGCTTAATATAAACTATGCGTAGAATTGCATTCTTATCCACTCTGTTTTTACTCTTATTTGTAGCTGGCTATATCTATTGGTTTTATTTTAATTCATTTAGTGATGGAGCAAGGGAAGGCGTGCTTATTAAATTTTCGCGTAAAGGCAATATTTTTAAAACATATGAAGGCGAATTAGTGCAACCTGGATTCCGTTCTGTGCAAGGAGGAGTAATTAATTCTACTGTGTTTTTGTTTTCTGTTTCGGATATATCTTTAGCCGCAAAATTGAATAACGCACTTGGCAAAACCATAAAAGTCCATTATGTTCAATATCGAAAATGCCTACCTTGGAGAGGTGAGAATTATAATGTAAAAAATAATGAAAATGGTCAGTATAATGGCCAGTATATGGTAGATCGTATTGAAGATATTAGCAATCCAGCGCCAACGCAAGGCTTATAATTGCCCAGCAAAAAGTACGAATACCGCTGGTTTCTTATGAAAAGAAATTGGATTTTCCTTCCATTCTTTGATTGTTCTAGACACAATTAATTCCTCTTCGCCAGTTAAATTACTTGCCACACAAAGACGGGTATTCGGATGTGTATTTTTAATTAATTCTGCAATGAGTTGGTCATTTCGATAAGGTGTTTCAATGAAAATTTGGGAACAATTTTTGACCTTACTTTCTTGTTCTATCTCTTTTATTTTTTGGGATAAAAAAGGTTGCTTGTTGGGTAAGTAGCCTAAAAACTGAAACTGTTGCCCATTAAACCCCGATGCCATTAATGCCAATAAAATGGAATTAGGGCCAATATGTGGAATCACTTGTATACCTATAGAATGCGCTATGGCAGCCAATTCTTGACCTGGGTCTGCAATATTTGGGCAACCGGCTTCGCTTAAAAAACCTATGCTTATGCCTTGTTGTAAAATACCTTTTGCCAAGGAAAGGGATTCACGATGATGTTCATTCAGCAGGTGAAATTGTAAGTTGTCAATCACAATTTCTTTATTCATCATCTTTAAAAATCGTCTTGCACTTCGTATTTCTTCTACGTAAAAAACATCCAATGCACTCACCACATCTTTAATATAATTTGGAATCGAATGACTTGCATTTTCGGCAAGAATATTGGGAATTAGATGGAGCTTGGCTTTGGTCATCGTTAGGATTTGAAATTGAATTTTTATTAATTGAATTTTTATTGAATTATATGCAATTCTAAATTAGGAAGATGAATTAGCTGGGCGGCACACACGCTTTTCGCTACAATCTTTTTGCTTGCTTCGCCGCAAAAAGGATTTTCGCTACAATCGTTGCCGCAATACAGTGCCATAGATGAACATTTTCTCATTGTTTTTTATAGTGTATTCTAATTGCAAATAAAGATGGGAAAAGCATACAATACCAATTTTGAACTTGCACAATGTAATTTTTTTTATTTTCTATAGGTCGAAATTTTCTCCACCAAAACCTGCATAAATCTCTGTTCATATATTTTTTTAACCTTAGTTCAACATTCAAGAATAAAAAAACCATAAATAACAATTTTAAAAATGTATTTTTGACGGGTTAAAAACTTCACCAAATGGATATAAAAGCAGGCCCATTACTTAGCACCATTGAATTTCCTTCTGATTTAAAAAAACTTAAAAAAGAAGATCTTCAACAAGTCTGCTCTGAATTACGACAATTTATAATTGACACGGTAAGTGTGAATGGTGGACATTTTGGTGCAAGCCTTGGTGTGGTTGAACTTACAGTTGCTTTACATTATGTGTTCGATACACCATACGATCAATTGATTTGGGACGTTGGTCATCAAGCCTATGGCCATAAAATTTTAACCGGACGAAGAAAGAGTTTTCATACCAATAGAAAATATAAAGGGATAAGTGGTTTTCCTAAAAGAAGTGAAAGTGAATACGATGCGTTTGGTGTTGGACATTCTTCCACATCTATTTCTGCGGCACTTGGCATGTCCATTGCTAGCAAATTGAATGGAGATGAAAAGCGTCAATTTGTTGCAGTAATTGGTGATGGTGCCATGACGGCTGGTTTGCCTTTTGAAGCACTGCAACATGCTGGTACAACTGGCGCTGACATGCTTATTATTTTGAACGACAATAATATGAGCATTGATCCAAATGTTGGATCACTCAAAGAATACTTAACTGACATTACTACATCTAGAACCTATAACAAAGTTCGGGATGAAATTTGGAATGGAATTGGTAAAATGCCTTTTGGAAAATTCAACCAAAAAATGGCATCTAAGGTAGAGGCAAGTTTAAAAAATGTAGTCTCCAAAACAAGTAATTTATTTGAAGGTTTAGGCTTACGCTATTTTGGACAAGTGGATGGCCATAATATTTTGAAGTTAGTAGAAACACTTAAAGATTTACAAAAAATAAAAGGTCCCAAATTATTGCATATCAATACCATCAAAGGAAAAGGATATGATTTAGCAGAAAAAGATCAAACCTTGTGGCATGCACCAGGCATATTTAATAAGGATACTGGTAAAATAAATAAAGCTGTTTTTGATTCACCACAACCACCGAAGTACCAAGATGTTTTCGGTAAATCCATCATTGAATTAGCCAACTTAAATAAAGATGTAATTGGTGTTACACCAGCTATGCCTTCTGGATGTTCATTAAAATATATGATGGCAGAAATGCCAGATCGTGCCTTTGACGTAGGCATTTGCGAACAACATGCTGTCACTTTAAGTGCTGGATTAGCAACCTTAGGCAAAAGGGTATTTTGTAATATCTATTCAACCTTTATGCAACGAGCTTACGATCAAGTGGTGCATGATGTTGCCATTCAAAAATTACCAGTAATCTTTTGTTTAGATAGAGCAGGGCTAGTAGGCGATGATGGTCCTACACATCATGGTGTGTACGACATTCCGTATATGCGTTGTATTCCGAATATGATAGTGGCTGCGCCAATGAATGAAAAAGAATTGCGCGACATGATGTATACCGCGCAACATGAAGACAATAAATTACCATTTGTTATTCGTTATCCGAGAGGTGAAGGGGTAATGTCGAATTGGCAAACTCCATTTGAAAGTATGGCCATTGGTAAAGGCGAAATATTGCAAGAGGGGAGTGATATCGCTATTTTGTCAATAGGACACCCAGGTAATTTTGTAATCGAAGCATGTCAAGAATTAGCCAAAGATGGAATAGTGCCAGCACATTATAATATGCGTTTTGTAAAACCAATTGATGAAGACATGCTACATGAAATTGGTAAAAAATTTAGTCGAATTATTACAATTGAAGATGGAACTATTGTGGGTGGTTTTGGTTCTGCATGTTTAGAATTTTTTGCGGAACATAAATATTATCCTTCTGTAACCATGTTGGGTATTCCAGACAGAATTATCGAACATGGTAAGCCAGCTGAATTGCATAGAGAATGTAACTATGATGCACAAGCAGTTCGCGAAACAGTGATGTCGCTGCTAGAAGTGGAGAGTTCAGCGATCTAAAAAAATAATTAATTCCATGGTTTGTGTCCTCACGAACCATTTTACTTTCTACAAGGCTCAACCCTTTTAGAATTATTATAGTCTTCTTTGTGATCTAATCATTTTATGTATGAAAAAATTTCTATTCTTAATTCTGGTTTGTTGTAGCACATTATCCAAAGCACAAAGCAATCTTGGCTGTTATTATGATTCTTTGATGAATCAAATACTTTGCGGTAGCATGACTATCCAAGGCGACCCAGACAATATTTGTGATGATGGTGTTCATTTATGGGTGACTTTTTCACCGAATGCTGGATACTCGCCTTCCTTAATTCAAGAAGCATTTGGAAGTACAGACAGTTACAAGGTTGTACAACCACTCTTTCATTATGAAACACAAACAGCGCCTATCTCCGCGAATATTTTCACAGATGATATTTGGAGTTCTGTTATTCAACTTCCTTTTAAGTTTTGTTTTTTTGAAAATAAATATACAAGTATAGTGATTGGTGCCAATGGACAAATTAGTTTTGATACCACATTAGCCTATCAATTTAATGGCTACAATACGCTCGGTTGGCCACCTTTGCCATTTTTTAATAGCTCCGTAAACAATGCCATTTTTTGCCCATATCATGATATATTACCAACAGCAGGTGGTACAATTACGTATAGTGTAGAAGGAGTAGCGCCTTGCCGAAAATTTATTATCAGTTGGACAAATGTGCCTATGTATGATTGTATAAATTTGACTGCTACACAACAAATTGTTTTGACTGAAGGTAGTTTTAGAATTGATGTAAACTTGATCAATAAGCCAATGTGTCCAACATGGCTCAATGGTGTTGCCTACATGGGAATTCAAAATGATGTGGCTACCAAAGCCTTTACA
>CANJRV010000149.1 GCA_947476825.1 Bacteroidota bacterium
AAGATGTTTTTGATACCATTCCGTAATTTTCTTTGGGTCTTTGCATGTAAAAAAAATGCCGCCAATACCAGTTACTTTTTTCATGGGATTATTATTGTTTTAATGAGGTATAGATTTTTTATCCAATCAAATATATTTAAATTGTTGGGAGTGGGGAAGAAATTAATGGTTGCCGATACATGGCATTCCCCTCTAAAGTTCGAGATGCTCTGCGCTAAACTCTGGAAAATGCTCTTCGTCATGTTCCGCAGGGCATGTCGAAGTAAAGATAATGGCAGATTTACAATCTGCTTACCCACGATTAAAAATCGATTCTTATCGAAAGTTCGAGATGCGCTGCGCTAACATCACGAACAGCGCAAGTGAATATTAAGTTTTTTAGAAGGAACGAATAGCGCGTACATGACAGTTAAACGACTTGCCAAAAAAGAATGCATTACCATTGCCATTTATTGTTCCGATATTATTACTACCATTGTTTACCGCTGGGAAAGAACCGAAGTTTATAGCCCAAGCTAAATAAGTAATCAAATAAGGGTATTGGCTTGCTGCTCCCTCAGTAGAACTTAAATAAGGAGTACCATATTCATAGACAAAAGCCCCTATTGCTATTCGATTCTGATAAAGCAAAACTAATTCATCTTTGCTAGGCAAGTACCAATCACTATATCCATTTAATACTAAATCACCACAGATTCTTGCAGCAATACCAGCTTCTGAACATCCGTTCATGATATCAATGGTATTTTGATTTCCTGTTCCAATGGCAGTTCCATCAGCACCAGATAAACCTATTTGATTAACACCAGGATAATTATATTCTTGACAACCCCATGGTGCTGCTGCACTTTGATCAAATGGTGCTGCAATCAATCCATGAAGTGTATTAGGGTCATACCCAGGATCTCCTTGATGTAAAATATAAGCAATAATACCACCTTGATAATTCATTCCTATTGTAAGTTTATCTTGCCAAGTTGGTGTTCCATTGTGAAATGTAAGAAATTGCCCTTCTATACCAGGCGCAACATTTACCCATGCTGTTCCATTCCAATACATCATTTCTCCTGATGCTGTACCATTTTTCAAACCATTCCCTGCATACAACGCAAACGGCACACTCATCATTTGTTGGGTACCTAAATCAACATAATTATTTCCACCAGTTGCATCCAATTCTACTTGCATAAACTTAGCACCATTTCCCCAATTAATTGTAGAAAAATTTCCAGTTACAGGAGTTCCTTGTCCTATCGTGAGGATTATCATTGCAGCCGCGGATGTATTGGTAGTATGGGTTTCTTGGTAAACTATATTTCCATTCATAGTACTATCATGAATTGTAAATCGTACTTGCACAGATTGATTGATAAGTAAATTACCATTCCCATTTCTGATGATACTTTGATAAGGAATACCTTGTGGAGCTTGAGCATTTATATGAATGAAAGAAAAGCAACAAACTAGAGCGAGTAGAATATATTTCATGAAATTAGTTTTCACAAATATATACAACTGAATTATCATTATACACCTAATGAAAAACTTTATGAGCACAGGTTGCGAACCTACGCTTGCTATTGGAACCCAATTTTATCACTTAGTTTATGAAATATGATAAAAATGAAAAGATGAATACAATTTATTCAATCGTCCTTTCATTTTAATAAAGAAGAAAGATTGAAAGGCTACAACACTACAGCACTTACGCTAAACAGTGTTACCTACATGCCTTATTAAGATTGCTTGCTCAGTAGTTCTATTATGTCCTTACATTCTCCATAAAGTCTTATAACAACGTTCCAATAGATAAGCCCTTTATTGTAGATTTCAT
This sequence comes from Bacteroidota bacterium, assembly GCA_947476825.1. Taxonomy (GTDB): domain Bacteria; phylum Bacteroidota; class Bacteroidia; order Chitinophagales; family Chitinophagaceae; genus OLB11. The sequence goes on from CANJRV010000149.1 coordinate 1,835, forward strand.
CTTTTCCAATTAGATTTTCATGTAGTATCAAACAATGTCTTAATATTTCGAGTTTTATTAGTGCGTCATTTATTATCAACTCCTTTAAAAATACTTCTTGAATTTGTTTAACAGGTGAGATTCCTTCTACATTCTGGCAGTCTCGAAAAAGCAAAAGTGAAGCAAGAATATCGTGCTTTGAAATATGTGCAATGTTATTAAGGTAACCATAAACCTTTTTCATAGCTAAAGGTCCGTTTTGCGGATTAGGAACTTTTCCATACTTGCTTTTCCCTTTATGAATTTCATTCAACCGTGCCATGATTTCATAGTCTTGCTTGAGAGTTGCACTTGCCTTGATATAGTTACCTTCAAGTATCAAGTCTGTTGAAACAAACAAGCCTTGTAAATAACCTGCAATTAATTGCATTCGTTGAACTTGATGTTCAAATTCTGCATTCACTTTCACTGCACTCTCAAAAAGAACGAATTGTATAGTTAATGAGCAAAGTCTCAACGGCTGAATAAGTTCATCTCCCAAGAACACAAGTGATTTATGTCGTGTTATTAAACCCTTCTCTAGATATTGAACTTGAAGGTCGTCTTGCTGTTGCAAAAACTTTTCGATTTCCTCGGTATGATTGTAATATTCTTCGTGGGTCATTGAATGTATGTGGTAAAAAGGTTGCAGACAACAGAAGTCTGTGAAAAAACTTACGTTAGAATCACACAAATCTAATAAAGAATTAGCAACAAATTCAGCCTTAAAATCGCCTAGAAAGTATGCAACATATTTCAAGAATTTAGAGAGAGTGAATAAACTTTATCAGCCTTGGCTCGGAGAGCCGATTTTATCTAAGTTTCGGGATGCCGCATAGCCGAACATCCCAAAGAACCGTGTTCAAATAATGGCTCATAAGTAATTATCACCAATATCTCCTTAGTATATTTCACCCTCTCCTTTAGGCTTTGCTTTGGGTTTACTGTAAAGTGTTTTTAGATTTAAAAACGCCTTTTTTAATCTTTGGGGTAAATTATCTTCTTCTTCTGAAGAAATTAAAAGGGTGATTTTCAGATAAGTATAAGGCTCTCTACTTCCATTTGATGTGACTTGCATTTCGCCATCTTTAGTAACAACAATTTGATATTTAATGCAACTAATGTATCCAACGCCTTGTTTATATTCTTTTGCGTTGGAGTCCGAAACGATTACGTCCTGAAAATAGGCAAGTGGAATTCGGTACTCATAATTGGATATATGTTCACTTGCATTCTCCGCTCCAATTCCAAAGCTTTCACTTGTTGAACGCTTTTCCCTAAATGAAATTATTAAATACGGGTCTTCAAACCGAAAGCTATAATTCTCAATTCGAGTTGAACCATAACTACCCTTGTCTGGATCTCCATAATGGTATAGCATGTCGAATTGACTTAAAGTATATTTATTAAGCTTTGAAAGCAACCACTGTTCTGTTTCAGTTTTTGATTGAGTGTATCCGGTGATTGAAATAAATAGAATCCCAATAGCTAGAATAAAAGATTTTCTCATATTTTCTTTAGGGTTAGTTCAGTTAGATAAATACGTCTGCAATATAGTCAAAATTTCAGCCGTTGTTGGTGTTATCACCAACTATAATCTATCTAGCCTCATTCATTCATACTTACTACTGCGTTTTGTTTTCTACGCGCTAGTGGTTTAGAATATATATGGCTTTGTCGTCCTTTGGAATGAATCTGTTTTTCCTGTTTTGAAATATCTAAAAGGTTAATAATGAGCGTGTTGTAGTCATTTTTACTATAAAAGTAGTGATTACTACATTTGTAAAAATGGCTGCTACATTTGTAAAAATGGCTGCTACATTTGTTTCAACGGTTGCAACAAATGTTTTAACCGCTGAGACAAATGTTTTAATCACTGAAACAAATGTTTTAGTCGTTAATACAATTGTTTTAGCCGCTAATACAAATGTTTTAACGGTAATATTTTTTGAAGTAACCATTAATACAAATGTTTTAGCCACTGATACAAATGTTTTAATGGTTAATACAAATGTTTTAGCCGTTAAAACAAATGTAAAAACCGTTGCGCAAAAATGCAAAATGGAATTGCAAGTCGGCAAATTCATACAAATTGTTGAGCAACTGGATTTGATTTGTTGCGCAAATCTTCCTCAAAAATGGAAAATTGCTCAAGCAAGGTATAATTGCTTAAATGAGCCTGTATCAACAAATATAAAAACCAATACGACAACCTATTTCACCGCACACCCATTCATAGCCTCGGCTTGTGGGTTAACAAATATTAATTTGCCCTCTTTATTTTCTGCCATTAATATCATGCCATTACTTTCTATGCCTCGCATTTTACGTGGTGCTAAATTGGCAACCAGTGTAACCTGCAATCCAACTACTTCTTCTGGCGTATAATGCATGGCAATGCCACTTACTACGGTGCGTTGCTCCATGCCTAAGTCTATAGTCAATTTCAATAATTTATCTGCCTTCTCTACTTTTTCAGCAGCGATAATAGTACCAACACGCAAATCTATTTTATCAAAATCTTCAAATGCAATGGTGGATTTTATTGCGGCTATATCCTTTGCTTCTGTTAGTGTAGGCAAGTCTGCGCTTGGTTTGTTCTTGTTAGTTTGAGATGCAGTAATCGGCACAATTTGATGTTTGTGCAATTTTTCAATTTGCGCTGCAATTTCTTCATCTTCAATTTTTCTAAACAATAATTCTGGTGGATTCAATGTATAGCCCTGTTTCAATAATTTAAGACTACCGCCGTTTTCCCATTCCAACATACGGTCTACCACCTTCATCATCTTCATTAATTTTTTTGCGGTAAATGGTAAAAACGGATTACAGTAAATAGCCAAGTTTGCACATAGTTGTAAGCAAAGATGTATACAATTATCTATTGCTATTTGGTCATCGCCTTTTTTCCAAGGTTCCTTATCTTGTAGGTATTTATTGCCTTCTCGAGCCAAGTCAATCACCGCAAATAGGCCTTCTCTAAATTTATAATTTTCTATACAATTACCAATATGCGTTTTGGTATGTACAATTTTTTCATAGAGTGCATCGTCTTTCTCGTCTTTGGATTCGATATGATAGGCAGGCACTTTGCCACCGCATAATTTATGCATGAGCACGAATGCTCTATTTACAAAATTGCCAAAGATGGCAACCAGCTCACTATTATTTCTGTCTTGAAAATCTTTCCAAGTAAAATCATTGTCTTTGGTTTCGGGCGCATTGGCAGTCAATACATAACGCATCGCATCTTGCATGTCCGGAAAATCTTGTACATATTCATTAACCCATACTGCCCAATTTCGACTGGTACTTACTTTTTCGCCTTCAATATTTAAAAATTCATTCGCGGGTACATTTTCTGGAAGCACAAATCCGCCATGGGCTTTGAGCATACAAGGGAAAATAATGCAATGAAATACTATATTGTCCTTGCCTAAAAAATGAACCAATTTGGTATCCTCTTTACACCAATAATCACTCCATTGTGCAGTCAGTTCTTTAGTAGCTGAAATATATCCAATGGGCGCATCAAACCAAACATACAAAACTTTTCCTTCGGCATCTGGTAGTGGAACTTTTACGCCCCAGTTGCTATCACGCGTCATAGCGCGCGGATGTAGTCCATTGTCTATCCAACTTTTACATTGACCATACACATTATTTTTCCAATCCTTATGATCTTCAATAATCCATTGTTTCAACCATGGCTCATAGTTTTGTAAAGGCAGATACCAATGGGTTGTATTTTTTTTCACCAAGGGCGTATTGCTTAATGCACTCTTCGGATCTATCAATTCATCTGGACTTAATGCTGTACCACATTTCTCACATTGATCGCCATAAGCAGATGGATTAGCGCAATTCGGACATGTTCCTGTTATATATCTATCGGCTAAAAAAAGATTTTTTTCGGCATCATAAAATTG
>CANJRV010000150.1 GCA_947476825.1 Bacteroidota bacterium
CCATTGGCACTTCCAAGTGTAGTATTCCCGGCTAAAGTAGTTACCAAGCCTGTAGAAGAAATTTTACGTATCATATGATTATCTCTATCAGCAACATATAAATTGCCATTATCGTCTATGGCTAATCCACCCGGATTGTTAAAACTTGCAGCAGTACCATTTCCATTGGTACTTCCACTAATAAGATTACCAGCAAAAGTACTAACAACACCAGCACTCGTTATTTTACGAATCTTATTATTATAAGCATCTGCAACAAAAATATTCCCTAAAGTATCTACAACTAGCCCATAAGGTCCGTTAAAACTTGCGGCAGTACCAATACCATCTGCACTTCCACTGGTAGTACTTCCAGCGACAGTCGTAACAACACCACTAGGGGATATTTTACGTATCATATTATTCGTAAAATCTGCCACGTATACATTGCCAACAACATCAGTTGCCACATTGGTTGGAAAATTAAAACTTGCCGCAGTACCAGTTCCATTTGAACTTCCGCTTGTTGTGTTGCCTGCCAAAGTACTTACAATCAGTACTTGCGCATGTATCATTTGTGTCGTTAAAATACAAAAAACAAAAAATGATTTTCGTATAAATTGCTTGATTATAAATTGAATCATCGTCTTTTTTTTAGTAGTAAAAATGAATATTAAATTTCAGAACAACAAATTTTTTTTTAGAATAAACTTCCTTTCCATTTGGTTTGTAAATTAAGATGTTTATACGCCTTTTCAGTAGCTTCACGACCACGAGGTGTGCGAAAAATATAACCTTCTTGAATTAAAAAAGGTTCATACACTTCTTCAATGGTACCACTCTCTTCACCTACCGCCGTAGCAATATTCGTTAATCCAACGGGACCTCCTTTAAACTTATCAATCAGCGTGAATAAAATTTTATTATCCATTTCATCCAACCCATTTGCATCCACCTTTAATGCTTTTAAACCATGTTCAGAAATAGCCATATCAATAGTTCCATTGCCTATAATTTGCGCAAAATCTCTCATCCTACGCAAAAGTCCATTAGCGATACGAGGTGTGCCACGACTCCGCCTCGCAATTTCTCTAGAAGCATCCGAGGTTATTTTTACGCCCAACAATCCTGCACTTCTTCTGACAATTAATTCAAGTACATCCAAAGTATAATATTCCAATCTCGATTTGATGCCAAACCTAGATAATAAAGGAGAAGTAAGTAGACCTGAACGTGTAGTTGCACCAACTAAAGTAAATGGATTTAAGGCTATCTGAATACTTCTTGCATTGGGCCCAGAGTCAATCATAATATCTATTTTATAATCCTCCATGGCTGCATACAAATACTCTTCCACCACATTACTTAAGCGATGTATTTCATCTATAAATAAAACATCGCGCGCCTCCAAACTGGTAAGTAATCCAGCGAGATCAGCAGGCTTTTCAATAACGGGCCCACTTGTTTCTTTGATTTGAACACCTAACTCATTGGCAACAATTCTAGACAAGGTTGTTTTGCCCAAACCCGGAGGACCATGAAACAATACATGATCCAATGCTTCTCCTCTTTGATTCGCAGCTTGAATAAAAATTTGCAAATTCTCTATGAGTTCTTTCTGGCCAGAAAAGTCACTGATATTAGTTGGTCGAATACTATTCTCAAATTCCTTTTCTTGGGGTATACCACTCGATGCAGATTGTAAATTTGGATTGCTCATTAAGATCCAAAAGTAGAACAATTCATTTAGATAAAAATAAGGAATTCTAAACGCCATGCAGAAAATGGAATATTATTTATCGAGTAAATCAATAACTTCGCTTCATGAAAAAAAATACCTTCCTTTTGTATCTTCTTTTTACTAGTTGTATTTGCTTTAATGCTTTCGGACAATCCACCACCTTACATGAAAATTTTACAACGTGTATCAGTTCGTTCCCAACAGGCTGGCAACAATATAGTGTAATCGGTACAGATGTGTGGTCTTGCACTACAGCTGGCGAATCTGGCAATGGTATACAAATGAGTGGCTATAGTGGTGGCAATAACAACACCAATGAAGATTGGCTTATTTCCCCTCAACTCAATCTAAATAGTTTTATAAATCCGTTCTTGTCTTTTTGGAGCCGAACAAAATATGCTGGTGCATTTATGCAAGTCCTTATTTCCAATAATTATATAGGTGCTGGCAATCCAAATTCAGCAACATGGACGGTATTACCAGCAACATTACCATTATCCAATTCAGATTTTTGGCTTTTATCTGAACAAATAAATTTAACTGCCTTCAAAAACCAACCATTATTTCTGGCATTCAAATATACCTCTACCACTACTGCCGCAGCTACTTGGAAAGTAGATGAAATAAATGTAAGCGAAGGAGCCTTAACTACCCCAGATAAATTTATCAATGTAGGACAATGTGCAGCAGGCAATTCTTCAACTGGAGTAGCTACAACCTTTACCATGTCGAGTTTTACTGGAACATTACAAATTGACGCCCCTGCTCCATTTGAATTATCAAAAGACAATATTGCCTTTTCAACTCAATTAAATTATACATCCACTATTTCTTCCATTCCACAAACCATTTATATTCGTATTAGCCCATCTGTTGCGGATAAAATTTACCGAAATAAAATCAGCTTCATGGTGAATAATAATCTATTAAGCAATTCCATATTAGTATTGGGCACTTCTATTCCAGATGACCAAGCCATCAGAATTGCTACTTGGAATATGCGTTGGTTTGGAGATCCAAATATGTGCAATTGCGATACTAGTATTGCAAGACAACAAGCTACGATTGTATTGAAAAACTTACATGCTGATTTGTATTGTATACAAGAAATGGTGAATGTAAATAAAGTTGCGTTATTGGCAAATGCGTTAGGCCCGCAATACGCCTACAGTGTGTCTCCATTTGGTTCTTTAGCCACTAGCCCTAGCAGTGGAAATTATGCAGGTTCACAAAAATTAGCCTATATTTTTAACACGCAAAAAATCCAATCGCTTGGTAATTTTGGTTTATTGGCATCCACTTATCCAGCCGATACCGCAACTAATTCCGCTTATTATTGTTTTGCATCTGGACGATTTCCGTATATCATGAAAGCCAAAATAGTATTAAATGGAGGCATAACAGACACGATGATCATTTCCAACATTCATGCAAAAGCTAGCTCAACAACTACAGATTACAATAGAAGAACTTGTGCAGCCGAAAAAATGACGGATAGTTTACTGGCCTTATTTCCGAATAAAAAGATTTTAGTTGTTGGAGATTTCAATGATTATATAGTTGGTACAGATGTTTCAGGACAAACCATATCACCTTATCAATATCTATTAAATCATGGATTTACTGGCATTACTTTGCCTTCCTTATTTCCAAACCAAACTACTTATGTTGGTTCTTCAAATCACATATTAGATAATATGGTTTGTAATTCTACTTTGTACAACAAGTATATAGATAGTAGTTGTTTTATTTTTAATGAAGTGCTTCAATTCATCAATAATTATGCAAGTACTACTAGCGACCATATCCCAGTTATGAGTTATTTTAAATATAATTTAATCCCTACAAACATGAATGAAGTTGCACAAGAAAAGAACGAAATCATTCATATACAAAACCCCTCCAGCAACACACTTTCCTTACAAAATTCACAATCGGCCAATGCACCTTTTTCTGCACAAGTGTTTGATCTTTTTGGAAATTTACTTTACTCGATTCAAGATAAATTTGAGAACAATCAATACCATCGCGTGTTACCTAATTTGCATAGTGGATTATATATTGTTCGTGTACAATTAGGTAAAACAACCTATCCATTAAAATGGCTTGTCTACTAGATTATGATTTGGAATAACAAATCTGCTATTTTTTCGAAGACATTCGACACACCGATTAAAAAGTATTTGGGCGGCACACACGCTTTCCGTTCCAATCTTTTTGCTTGCTTCGCGCAAAAAGGATTTCCACTACAATCGTTGCCGCAATGCATCTGCATTAGAATATTCCTTGCATTTTACGGTAAATTTTTAGTGCTAAAAAAATCCTCACTTTTTCCGAATTAAACTATAGGAATCTTGAATAAATTCTCTCAGTTGTTTATCCTTCAATTCGCCATTGGCAATAACTGTATTCCAATGTTTTTTATTCATGTGATAACCAGGCAAAATTGCATTCGGATATTCATCTCTTAATTGAATGGCCTTGTCCGGTTCACACTTCACATTGAATTGCAATGTGTCTGTATCCAATGGAAGCAACAAAAACATTTTTGATTTTGTTTTAAACACCAATACATCTGGACCAAATGGCGTTGTTTCTTCCACTTCATCCAATGACAAGGCATAATCTCGTATATCTTCAATGTGCATGACCTACACCATTTAGTTGAGGCTTCTAAAATCTACAGGAACTAATTTACTCACACCAGCTTCTTGCATCGTTACTCCATATATCACATCTACACTAGCCATCGTTTGTTTATTGTGCGTTACAATTATGAATTGCGAATTGTCAGAAAACTTTCGAATCATATTGGTAAACTTCCCAACGTTTGCGTCATCCAGTGGGGCATCTACCTCATCCAATACACAAAATGGTGCTGGCTTAATTAAATAAATAGCAAATAGAAAAGCTGCAGAGGTCAATGTTTTTTCACCACCAGATAATTGCGTGATTGTACTAGGTTTTTTGCCTTTTGGTTGGGCATATATTTCAATTCCCGTTTCTGCCAAATTCTCAGGATCTACCAATCGAATATCACACATGTCATCTTGTGTAAATAGAGCATGAAACACTTGTATGAAATTCTCTTTTACTTTATCAAAAGTATCTTTGAATTTTTGATTAGCAGTTGCTTCCACTTCTTCTATCGTTCTCATCAAACTTTCCTTTGCATTCGTCAAATCCATTTTCTGCTCTTGTATAAAATCATGTCTACCTTTCGTCTCCTTAAAAGCTTCCATCGCCATTGGATTTACATCCCCTAAATTTTCTATCCGCTTTTTTAATTTTTCAGTCTCCTGTGTAAGTTCCTCAATGGATTGCTCCCCTTTTCTAGGTTCTTTCAATACATCGTCCAATTCAATTTTAAATTCAACAAACAAGCGTTCCTTCATGGAAGATAACTGCAATTTCATGTCTGTCAATTTATCTTTAATTAAAGACAATTGAGATTCCGCTTGCTCCTTTTCTTTTCTCTTTTTGTTTAACCCAGATTCATTTTCTGCTAATTGATTTCTAAAAATATAAAACGCTTGATCTTTCTCATTCAAGTTTTTTTCATTCGTTTCTTTTTCTTTCAATGAAGCGTATAACTTTTCTTCTAAAGAAATTAATTGATCTTGTGTACTCAATAATTGCTTTTCCGTTTCAGACAATTGGTTTTGATCAATCTGCATTTTTTGCTCCAAATCAACAACCTGCTTGGCACGAATAGCACGCTCACTATTGATTTCATTAATTCTACTTTGTTGACGAGTAATAATGATATTATGTTGATTATACTCTTCATTCGCTTTATTGTACTCAGCCTCGGCATGAGAAAATGTTTGTTGACTTTGCTGTAATGAATTAAAGGCAAAAGTCAATTGTTGCTTCATGACATGATGCGCTTTTTCCGTGTCAGAAATAGATAACTTAGTTGCGTTTAACTGTTCCTTCAACTGCTTTATTCTTGCATTCGATTGTTCTATTTGAGAAA
>CANJRV010000151.1 GCA_947476825.1 Bacteroidota bacterium
ACCTATGTGCTCACTTTTGGTTTATGTATTTTTTTAATTTGGTATTCCTTCAAAGATTTAACTACGGAGCAAATTGACAAAATAAAATTCGCAGTTTCCAAAGCGAATTATATTCTTCTATTGCCAATCCTTATCATGGGTGTAATTAGTCATTGGAGTAGAGCCGTAAGGTGGCGTTATTTGATGGAGCCTTTGGGTATGCAACCAAGTATTGCCAATACTTTTTTTGCGGTGATGATAGGCTATATTACTAATCTCATGTTGCCTCGTGCAGGCGAAGTGATCAAGTGCTCTATTTTAGCCAAGTATGAAAAAACGCCAGTAGATAAATTAGTTGGAACCATCATTGCAGAACGGGCATTTGATATGCTTTGTTTGGTCCTCATTTTCGTACTTACTTTTTTAGTTCAAATAGATTTAGCGACAGACTATACACAAACCTTACTTTCGAAAATGAACCATAACCAGAATGGCGAAAAGTCCTATACCAGTTATGTCGTTTTAGCTTGTATCGTTTTGGTTTCTATTTTACTGTATGCATTCCGAAAAAAGATAGGCAATATTGCTTTTTTTCAAAAATTAAAATCTGTCTTCCAAAATATCATGAGTGGTATTTTAAGCTTCAAAGACATGCGCAACAAGAAGGGATTTATTCTGCATACTTTCCTTATTTGGGCAATGTATCTCGGCATGATTGTTTTAGGATTTCAAAGTATTTCTGAAACCAATATGCTCGGTTACAAAACAGGCTTATCCGTACTATCCTTTGGTAGTATTGGTATGATCGTTACCCCTGGCGGCTTAGGCGCTTATCCACTCATTGTGCAAGAAATTGTCTCCTTATATTTAGTCAATGATAGTGAAGGTATTATCAGCAAAGCCATCAGTTGGATTATTTGGTTAGTGCCTACTGTTATTACCATTCTCCTTGGAATTATCTCTTTAATTTTAATCCCTTTTTACAACAGAAATAAACATGCATCACAATAAACTACAACTCATACAAAATAAAATATACGACATCACTACCCTATCTCGTTTGGTAAATCAATGGCAAATGTTGTCGATGAAAGTAGTATTCACCAATGGCTGTTTTGATATCATTCACCAAGGTCATAATACCTATTTATTAGAAGCCGCCGAGTTTGGTAATAAGCTAGTGGTTGCTGTCAATTCTGATGATTCTGTTCGTAGATTAAAAGGGGAAAACAGACCCATAGTAGATCAATATTCACGTGCATTTAATTTGGCTTGTCATACCTATATTGATGCAGTTATTTTATTTGAAGAAGACACACCGGAAATGCTTATCCAAACCTTAAAACCAGAAGTGTTGGTAAAAGGTGGCGACTATACTTTAGAAACCATCATTGGCGCACAGTATGTTTTAGATTATGGCGGTCAAGTAGAAATCATTCCATTTTTAGAAGGGTATTCTACTACGGGGATTGTAGAGAAGATGCGTAGTTAGTAGGCGTAAGGTGTAAGGCATAAGTCGTAAAGCATAAGTGGTAAGGCGAAAGCAGATAGCAGAAAGCAGAAAGCAGTGCAGCCCAGAAAGGGCGACATATCCCAGCGAGGCGGCGTAGCCCTTCGCTCGAGAAAGTAGTGAGTAGTGAGTAGTGAGAATTTCGCCTTTGGAATTTTAATTTTAATTTTTGGAATTTGCTTTGGAATTTTAATTTTTGGAATTTGCGTTCCCCTTTGGAATTTGCGTTCCCCTTTGGAATTTGGAATTTTTATTTTTGGAATTTTCCATAAAGAATTGGTATTACATTTGATGCATGAAAAAATTATTCCTGCTTTGCATATTCAGCATTGCTATTTCTACATCCTTTTCCCAAACCATTTATTCTACTAGTGATTATACCAAAAAGCCAATTTGGATTAATATGATGGACGATCCACATGTTAATTATTGGGAAGCGATAAAAGCCTATGAAGCTTATTGGACAAGCCACACAAAACCGGTTGGCGAAAGCGATATGGATGTGAAAAATGTTTCTAAAAATAAAAAACGTTTTAGTCAACGTGAAATTAGAGAAGCGCGTGCCGAAGCTGCCATGCGTATGCAAGTGAAAAAATTTGAATGGTGGAAAACAAAAATGGAACCTTTCGTAAAAGAAGATGGTTCTATTATGACTGCAGACGAAAGAAGAAAAATGAACTAAACCAAAAGAACTTTTAAGCATGAAAAAAATATTGACCATTTGCACTTTACTATGTTTTGCATTCACAATACAAGCACAAGTCTGGAAAGAGGTTGGACCTATTCCTTTTCCAACAAACTCATCAGGACAAATCAATGGATTAGGCCGTGTGACGCAATTAAAATTCCATCCAACATTAGCCAATAAAATATATGCAACTAGCGCCAGTGGCGGTTTGTACATGACATCCGATACTGGACATCATTGGAATTTATTGGGCACGGATGTATTGCCACAATGTAATTTAGCGAGTGTTTGCATTGATTATACCAATGACCAAACTATGTATTTAGGAACTGGAGATCCTAATTATTATGGCACTGATTTAGGCATTTACAAAACCACAAATGGTGGTGCATTATGGACAGCCGCAAATACAGGTTTACCTACTGTACTTGCAGTAGAAATATTAATGGATCCGAGTAATAATCAGAAATTAATTCTTGCAACAAATAATGGTATCTGGCAAAGCTTGAATGGCGCTGCTTCTTGGACGAATGTAAAATCTGGTGGTGCATTTACCCACATGATACAAATTCCAAGCACCAATACTTTAATGGCAGTAACGAGCAGTAGTCAAGTTTGGCGAAGCACCGATTTTGGATCTACATGGACGCAAATAACGAATACTTCTTTTGTACAATCTGGTGCAGATGGAATGCGTGTATGTGTAAATACCAACGCACCTAATATTGTGTACGTGGTGAGCAATGGCGCGAATGGCGTTGTATATAAAAGTAGTGATGCTGGTTTGAATTTTTCTTTGATATATAGTAGTACAACCCAATGCCTTGTTTGTTATGATGAAGACCCATTGAATGCTGGACAAGGCAATTATGATATGGCTGCGTGTTGCGATCCACTGAATGAAAACCATTTATATATTGCTGCTCATTGTTTGTGGGAAAGTAATGATGGTGGTCTAAGTTGGGAACGCAAAACTTCATGGCCAGCAGAATTACATACTGATCATCATCAATTTAGTTTTAGTCCATACGACAATACTAAATTTTGGAGCGCAAATGATGGTGGCGTATGGCTTCGCGAAGGATTGAATGATAGTTTGTGGCAACCGATGTGCGATGGCATTTCAGCCATGGAAATGTATCATACTGCAGCATCTCCCATTCGTAAAAAATTAATGAGTGGTGGTACACAAGACAATGGCGAAGTATACCATGATGCTACAGGTTGGTATACCAATCGAGGTGGTGATTGGGGAAGTAGAATGTTATATGATTACTCATCACAAAACAATGTCTATTATTTAGAAAACGGAGAACGACGTGGATTTACACCACAGACAGGTGGCAATAGCTACAACTCCCCTTTTACACCCACCAATAATTCACGCATTGCCTTCACAAAAGCGGATCCTGAAATGGCTGTGCTTTCCAAAGATAGTTTATGGTTTACGAATAATTTATCGAGTGCTACCCCAACATGGAATCTCCTTTATCCAACCACATCAGGCATACGTGACTTGGTAATTTCGAGTGCTGATAATACCATTGCTTATGCCATCAACAGTACTAAATTAATTCGAGTTAAAAATATAAACTCCACTCCAACAGCAACCGTATATACAAGCCCAGCATCCTCTAGTACCAGAGGTTCTGTGGCGACAGTAAAAAATCATGTCAATGTTATTTATATCAGTTGCAATACAAAAATATATCGGAGCACGGACACGGGTACTACTTGGACTAACGTGTCTTATAATTTACCAGGAACTACTATTTTAAAAATCTATCACGACGATTTTAGTCCAAATGAAACCATGTATGTATGCAGTGGGAATAAAATTTTTACCAAAACATTAAGCGATACCGTTTGGGTGGATATTAGTGGTGCATTACCAAAAATTGCTGCCTTTGTAGACTTCATGTTGGTGAACGATAGTAGTGTTGCAAGCAAATTAATGGTTGGCTATTATGGTCGTGGTGTGTGGGAATATAAACTACATCCGACCTACCCTGCTGTTGCTGATTTTGAAATTGATAATGCTATTATTTGCACAGGAAATTCTGTTCAATTTAATAACCTCAGTAGTGATGATAGCCTTACTTACAACTGGACATTTTCTGGTGGAACGCCGGCAACTTCTACACAAGAAAATCCTTTGGTAACTTATAATACACCCGGCAATTATTCAGTTAGTTTAACATCGACGAATCCTTATGGTAGCAATACCAAAACGGTCAATTCGATGATACAAGTTTTAGCTTCTGCTCCTAGTGTGGATTCATTGCCAAGTAAAACATTAGCATTAGATGGAACTGCAACCTCTTATGCCAATGCAGGTAAAATGAATTTAAATTCAAATCATGTAACCATTAGTTGTTGGATAAAACCACAAGGCGCACAACATGATTGGGGTGGTATCGTATTTTGTAGAGGCGGATCTACCTGTAGTGGTATCAGCATTAAAGATGATAATGAAATTCGATTTCATTGGGCGGGCAATGATTGGTGGGTTACTACCAATTTGTATGCGAATGACAATGAATGGAATTATTGCGCTTTGGTCATTACACCAACTTCTACAACTCTGTATGTCAACAATAAATCCTTTACCACAACAGCCACCAATACAGCCGAAGTATTTGATGGCGACTTAGTATTTGGTGCTGATTTTAACAGCGGTGGACGACGCTTTACAGGATTGATAGACGAAGTATGTATCTACAATAAATCGCTATCGCAAAATGAAATTCGTGAGCAAATGCATTTGGTGAAAAAGAATAATATCCCTGCCGATTCATTAAAAGGTTATTGGCAAATGAATGACATCACCGCTAGCAATACGATTTTGAATAAAGCAAGATGTGAAAACCAAGCAAGCCTCAGCAATACATGCAGCTTAATTGCAAGCACAGCACCAATCGGAAAAGGAACTAGTGTAAGAAAAACAGTTACTGCTGCAGGCCTTATCAATGCTGGTGTTGCAGACATGAATCTTAATTTTGCAGCTTCTAATCCAAATGGAGAAATATGCTTGACGCATCTTTCTAATTCACCAGATGAGATGCCTTTGTTACAACCCAGTGCTGGCAATTATTGGATCATTGATAACTATGGAACAGACAGTACATTCACGATGTTGAATTCTATGCAATTATTGAACGCTGGTTTCTTGAATGGAACAGC
>CANJRV010000152.1 GCA_947476825.1 Bacteroidota bacterium
ACATGTCGTAAGTCGTAAGTCATAAGTCATAAGTAGTGAGTAGTTAGCAGCCCAAGCCCTGAAGGGGCGTTATATGAATAGCGAGGTGGCGCAGCCCCTCGTACAAGTCGTTAGCAGCCCAAGCCCTGAAAGGGCGACATATGAATAGCGAGGTGGCGCAGCCCCTCGTACATGTAAAAAGTAGTGAGTAGCCCAAGCCCTGAAAGGGCGACATATGAATAGCGAGGCGGCATAGCCCCTCGCACATATCGTGGGTATAAAATCATAAGTCAGTAGTGGTTTTAATTTTCAAATCTTCAAATTTCCAAATCTTCAAATTCCCAAATCTTCAAATTAGCTTTTGAATTTTTCATAGTCGTTTATATTTAATTTGTAATGAGTCGATGAGATGCATTGGCACTGCCTAAAAATTCTTTGCCGAATCGTTTTTTTATGCCGTCCATTGCTTGATATAATTTTATTTTTTCTTCTGTATCTTCAAATAAATTGTATTGATAACCACCATAAACAAGATGACTTAATCGAATGCCTATTAACCGAATCAGCATCCGTTTTTGATATAGTTTATCAAACAAGGCATTGATTTTTTCTAGCAATACATGATCCAACGACGTGTAAGGAATTCGCGATTGCATGGTATATGTATTGAAGTCGGAATAACGAATTTTTACGGTCACACAAGAAGTCAATTTGCCTTCATCACGAAGTTGAAATCCTAGTTTTTCAGCCATGCCGATGAGTAAACTCTTCAAGGCTTTTACATCAATGGTGTCTTTATCAAAAGTGCGTTCCGTAGAAATTGATTTTCTTTCGGAGTAGGGGACAATTGGCGAATTGTCGATACCATTTGCTTTGCGCCAAATACTACTGCCATTATCACCCAATACTTGCTGCACCAATTCGCAAGTCATCTCTTGTAAAGTGGCTATTTTTTGAATGCCCATGCCCCGGAGCAATTGATAGGTTTTGTCGCCAACCATTGGTATTTTTCGGATAGATAAAGGGGCTAAAAAACTTTTCTCTGTACCGTATGCGATTTCTTTTTGTCCATTGGGTTTGGCCTCGCCAGTGCCTACTTTAGAAACAGTTTTATTACTCGACATGGCAAATGAAATAGGTAAATTCGTTTCACGCATAATTTTTTGACGCAGCTCACTCGCCATTTTATAACAACCAAAAAAACGATCCATACCTGTATAGTCGATATAGAATTCGTCAATGGATGTCTTCTCATACAAAGGCACATCGCCGTTAATAATTTCAGTAATGATATTGGAGTATTTGCTGTATTGTTCGTGATCCCCTTTGACCAAAATAGCCTCTGGACAGAGTTGTCGCGCCATACGCATAGGCATAGCAGAGTGAACGCCAAAGGCTCGTGCTTCGTAGCTACAAGATGCCACTACACCTCGATCGCTAGTGCCACCCACAAGTACAGGCTTCCCAAGTAATTGTGGATGGAGGAGCCGCTCTACAGAAACAAAAAATGAATCTAAATCGATATGGACAATATTGCGTTGCATGGGATGTATTTTTTGAAAAGGGTATTTGTTTTTTTAGAGGAATATTTTTTTTGAAAAGGGGATTAATCTTTTTAGAAGAGTAATGGCGGCACACACGCTTTTCGTTCCAATCTTTTTGCTTCAAAGCAAGCAAAAAGGATTTTCACTACAATCGTTGCCGCAATGCACGACACGGAAGTTTGCTTTTGTCATTTCATTTGGCTAAACTAAACATGTAATGAAATGGATAATCTTTAGATGATCTGTATTGCGGCAACGATAGAACGTAAAGCCCGGATTCCGCTGCTTTGAGCGGAAACGGACTTGAAGTGATAGCGTGTGTGCCGCCCAAATAATTCTCATTGCTTTTTTAGTATAGCCTTTCATTTTTAGTGTATTCTTTTTAAAAAAAATAAAATTACTAAATTATTTAGTTTATATTTGCTCAATATTTTAGCATGGGTAAATTATCTAGTAATATCAAGCATTTGCGAGGATTAAAAAAATGGTCGCAAGAACAATTGGCAGCGAAATTAGAAATTCCGAGATCCCGTATTGGCTCGTATGAAGAAGAGCGTTGTGATCCGCCGATGGATGTTGTTATTAAATTATCCAATTTATTTCATATCGCCATTGATGCTTTAGTGAAATGTGATTTGAGCCAATTTGATGCAGATTCGTTTATGCAAGTCGCTGAAAATCGGATACTATTTCCAATTGTGGTAGATCGAAATAATAATGACCAAGTGGAGGTCGTGACCATGAAAGCTTCAGCAGGATATTTGCAAGGTTATGCCGATCCAGAGTTTGTAGAGAAATTGCCGATGATGCATTTGCCTTTCAAAACGGTAGGCAAACACAGGGCATTTCCAATTCAAGGAGATTCGATGCCGCCACTTAAAAATGGCTCTTATGTGGTGGGAAAATACATGGAGACTTTGGATGAAATTGAAAACGGAAATACCTATATCCTAGTTACGAAAGAAGAAGGCGTTGTGTATAAACGTTTGTATAAAAAAGGAAAGACCATCGAGCTGCATTCCGACAATAAAAATTATCCGCCTTATGTGGTGAAGAATAGTGAGGTAGTAGAGCTTTGGAAGTTTGTATGTTATATCCATAGTTCAGATAAAAAAGAAGAGGAAGCGAGTATGGATACTATTTTTAAAATGCTACAAAGCATGAAAGGAACGATGGATACTTGGAAGAAGAAAGGGTAAGCTATTTTTTAAAAAGGACTAGTTATGTCGTATTGAATTGTTGGTGATAACACCAATAACGGCGCAAATGCTACAAAGAATGAAAGGAACTATGGATACTTGGAAGAAGAAAGGGTAAGCTATTTTTTCGGAAGTACTTCTATCTGAAGTATTCATTCTATCTGCTATATTTGCCAGATAAAGCAATACGCCTGCATGTTTGAAACTAATAGCAAATTGTAAGACTTCACGAAATAGAATTAAATTTACCACATTAATAAAATGACAATGGATAATGCTTATTTAGCCTTTGACGAAGTGAAAAAAATGTACCCAAATGAATGGATACTTTTAGGCAATCCTGAAATGAAAAATACATCTGTTATGGGTGGCGTTGTATTGTATCATAGTAAGGATAAAAAGGAAGTTTGTTATATTGGTAGAGATAAGACGGCTGATTTTTCAACAGTTACAATTGCATTTGCTGGTGACTTGAAGCAACATCGTAAAATTGGAATATTAAGAAGAATATGAAATTATTTTCCTTCGACTTATACACAGATGAAGACGTTATTATAGTCAACGCATCCATTGAGGGCAAATATAAATTTCGTTTGGCACTTGATACAGCCGCAACACATACCACAATAGACAGTAATGTTTTATATTTCTCAGGTTATGAATTGAAAAATAGTATCGGAGAAAAGGAAATTGAAACCGCCAATGGTATCATTGTTGTTGAGTTATACAACTTAGGGCAACTAGAAAGTTTAGGAATTATTAAAACAAATTTTGAAGTTCAGGTGTACGATTTTATAGCACATGGTATTACTTCCGATTATGATGGCGTCATTGGATTAAATTTTTTGAGAGAACATAAATTTTGTATTGACATAGCAAAGAAGGAAATTAGCATTTTTTAAAAAGGACTTCTATCTGAAGTATTCATTCTATCTGCTATATTTGCCAGATAAAGCCATACGCCTACATGTTTGAAACGAATAGCAAAATACAGGATGAATCTATTCAAGGGAAAGCCTTTGATTCATTGACGAATCAAGAATCGCCTAAGAAATTTTATATAGAAAGTTATGGATGTGCCATGAATTTTAATGACAGTGAAATTGTCGCTTCTATTTTACATGAAGAAGGATATGGTGCCACACAAGATCCAACATTGGCAGATTTGATTTTAATCAATACTTGTTCCATCAGAGATAAAGCCGAACAAACAGTACGACATAGACTGATGCATTTTAAAGCATACAAAAAAAAGAAAAAGGCATTATTAGTTGGTGTATTAGGATGCATGGCTGAACGATTGAAAGAAAAATTATTGGAAGAAGAAAAACTAGTAGACATCGTTCTTGGTCCAGATGCTTATCGATCTTTACCACAATTAATAGCGGAAGCAAGTGATGGACAAAAGGGCATTAATGTTTTATTGAGTCGCGAAGAAACCTATGGTGATATTTCGCCCATTCGATTGGACAGTAATGGCGTAACTAGTTTTGTGAGTATCATGCGCGGTTGCAATAATATGTGCAGCTTTTGTGTAGTGCCATTTACACGTGGACGGGAGCGAAGCAGAGATACCTATTCTATCGTCAAAGAAGCACAAGAATTATTTGACAATGGCTATCGTGAAGTTACTTTATTAGGGCAAAATGTAGATAGTTATCGTTGGGAAAACGAAGACGGAAATGAGGTGGTGAGTTTTGCGCAATTGTTAGAAAAAGTAGCTTGTATTGCCCCTGAGTTGCGTGTTCGTTTTAGCACTTCCCATCCAAAAGATATAACCGATGACGTATTATATACCATTGCTAAATATCCAAATATTTGCAATTATATTCATCTACCAGTACAAAGCGGAAGCACCAGATTATTACAATTGATGAATAGAACCTATACCAAAGAATGGTATGTGCATCAAATAAATAGAATACGTGAAATCATTCCTGGATGCGGTATCAGTACCGATTTGATTGTTGGTTTTTGTACCGAAACAGAAGAAGACCATCAAGCAACAATCGACTTGATGAAGTATTGTAAATATGATTTAGCCTATATGTATGCCTACTCTGAACGACCAGGTACTCTAGCCGCTCGACGTTATGCAGACGATGTTCCAGAAGAAATCAAAAGTAGAAGATTAGCTGAAATAGTAGCAGTACACAGAGAGAATGCGCATCAAAGTAATATAGCTGAATTAGGCAAGCAACATACCATTTTGATTGAAGGGATTTCCAAAAAAAATAAAGACGAATACTTTGGAAGAACCGATAACAATAAAGTGGTGATTATTCCTAAAATAAACTTTAACATCGGTGATTATGTACAAGTTGAAATTACAGAATGTACATCCGGCACTTTGATGGGAAAGGTATTAATTTAAATACAATAAGTTCGAAAATTCTGTTCTTCTTATTTTACAAAAAAGCTAGTTACAAAATACGTAATCGCTGCAAGAATTGCACTGATTGGAATGGTCAATATC
>CANJRV010000153.1 GCA_947476825.1 Bacteroidota bacterium
TATTTCTTTGTTTGACCTCAAATGACAGAATATTTTTATTTATAGTTAAGGACTAACCATAATATTTCCCTACTTTTGACCAAATAAGTACAAGTAAATATTATACAAGATGCTTGGAGTAAAATTGAAGGAGTTAAGAGAAACGAATGGAATGGTTCAACGTCAAATTGCTGCTCTTTTAGAGGTAGATACTGCTTTTATTAGTAAAGTAGAAAAAGAAGAAAAGCAAATTAGCAAAAATCATATTGGTCGACTAGCTAAATTATTTAAAGTATCAGAAAGTGAACTAAATTCATTTTGGGTAGCCGATAAAATTTTAGCACTTATTCAAGATGAAAAGAAAGAAAATATTGAACGCATTTTGGAAATAGTTTCTACATCAAAAAAAAAAAATAAAATAATTACAATTATGTCAAAAGAGCAAAATCGAATGGCACACAATAAATTAAAATAAAGGATGGCAAACATAGCACAACAACAACAAGAATTACGGGCTAAAATATGGAGAATTGCCAATGATGTACGTGGCTCAGTTGACGGATGGGACTTTAAACAGTTTGTCTTAGGTACGCTGTTCTATCGCTTTATTAGTGAAAACTTTACCAATTACATTGAAGGTGGTGATGATAGTGTTAACTATGCAAAATATCCTGATGATAAAATCACATCTGAAATAAAAGATGATGCGATAAAAACGAAAGGTTACTTTATTTATCCAAGTCAACTATTCGTAAATATTTCTAAAGGAGCTAATACTAATCCAAATCTCAACACAGATTTAAAAGCGATTTATGATGCTATTGAAAGTTCTGCAAATGGCTACCCTTCTGAACCCGATATAAAAGGTTTGTTTGCCGACTTTGATACCACAAGCACAAGACTTGGAAATACGGTTGAAAGCAAAAACAACACCTTAGCTAAGGTATTAAAAGGAATTGAAGAACTAGATTTTGGTGATTTTGAAAACAATGAAATTGACCTTTTTGGTGATGCTTATGAGTTTTTGATTTCCAATTATGCCGCCAACGCAGGGAAATCAGGAGGTGAGTTTTTTACGCCACAACACGTATCCAAACTCATTGCGCAATTGGCAATGCACAAACAAGCCAAAGTAAACAAAATTTACGACCCTGCGGCAGGTTCAGGCTCTTTATTGTTACAAGCCAAAAAACATTTCGACAACCATATTATTGAAGAAGGATTTTATGGGCAAGAAGTGAACCACACAACTTATAACCTTGCCCGTATGAATATGTTTTTGCACAACATCAACTACGACAAATTTAATATTTCATTAGGCGATACCCTTCGGAATCCACACTTTGGCGATAAAAAACCATTCGATGCCATTGTTTCTAATCCTCCTTATTCTATTAACTGGATAGGCGATGGCGACCCAACGCTTATAAACGATGATCGTTTTGCTCCAGCGGGTGTTTTAGCTCCCAAATCAAAAGCAGATTTTGCCTTTGTATTACATTGCTTAAGCTATCTATCCAGTAAAGGCAGGGCAGCATTAGTTTGCTTTCCTGGTATCTTTTACCGTGGTGGTGCCGAACAGAAAATTAGAAAGTATTTAGTG
This sequence comes from Bacteroidota bacterium, assembly GCA_947476825.1. Classification (GTDB taxonomy): domain Bacteria; phylum Bacteroidota; class Bacteroidia; order Chitinophagales; family Chitinophagaceae; genus OLB11. The sequence goes on from CANJRV010000153.1 coordinate 1,583, forward strand.
GACAATAATTATGTGGAGACAATAATCTCTGTTGCACCCAATTTATTTTATGGTACTTCAATAGCTGTAACGCTATTGGTACTATCAAAACATAAAACCGAAAATAAAACCCAATTTATTGATGCCAGTGGCGAAGACTTCTTTAAGAAGGTAACCAATAACAATATGCTGACTGATGACCACATTGAAAAGATCATGGAAATATTCGATCGCAAGGAGGATGTGGAGCATGTGGCGAAGACTATCGACAATACTAAGATTGCTGAAAATGATTACAACCTATCTGTAAGCTCCTATGTAGCTACTAAAGATAATAGGAAGCAATTTGACATATTGGAGTTAAATACTGAGGTTTCAAAAACGGTAGAAAAGATTGATAAGCTTCGTGCGGAGATTGATTCAATAATAAATGAAATTAAAGCATGAGCAATATTGAGAAACTTTTGGAGGCATTTGATGTTGCTTGGGTACCTTTGAAAGAGTTAGTAACCACTATAACTGCTCCTTCTAAAGTTAAAAAGAATGATTATTGCGCAACTGGAAAAATTCCAATTATAGACCAAGGAATAAACTTTATTGCAGGTTATACAGATAAAGATTTCGCTGCAGTAAAATCTGACGAATATGTAATTTTTGGCGACCATTCAGAACACGTCAAATTTGTGAACTTTTCTTTTATACAAGGGGCAGATGGCCTGAAGATACTTAAAGCCAGACATGACAACACTAAATATATTTATTACGCATTTGTAAATTATTACAAAAAGGAACTAAACTATAAAAGACATTGGTTGTCAGCAAAAGAGACACTAATTCCTATCCCTTATCTCGTTAACCCAAAAAAATCACTTGAAATCCAAAAAGAAATCGTTCGTATACTAGACACTTTTACGGAGCTTACAGCGGAGCTTACAGCGGAGCTTACAGCGGAGCTTACAGCTCGTAAACAACAGTATACCTTTTACAGAGAGCAGTTGTTTAGTTTTAATGAAGTGGACGTCGAAAGAAAGGCACTAAAAGAAATTGGAGAATTTCAAAGAGGCAAGCGTTTTGTAAAGGACGATATGATTTCAGCAGGTGTGCCTTGCATACATTATGGTGAGATGTACACCTTTTACGGAACGTGGGCAAGCAAATGCAAGTCATTTCTTAGAGAAGATTTAGTTGAAAGTAAAAATCTAAGGATTGCCGAAAATGGTGATGTTGTTATTGTAGCGGCGGGAGAAACCATTGAGGATATTGGAAAAGGAACAGCATGGTTAAACGATGAAGGGGTTGTAATACATGATGCTTGTTTTTTTTATAGAAGCCCATTAAACCCAAAATATGTTGCTTATTTTACACGTACTAAGCAATTCCACGATCAAATTAAAAAACATATTTCTTCGGGAAAAATCTCTGCTATTAATGCAAAAGGTTTAGAAAAGGCTTTAATCCCAATTCCTTCGCCAGAAGAACAATTACGTATTGTTACTATACTCGATAAATTCGACATACTCACAACCTCAATTAGTGAAGGTCTGCCAAAGGAAATTGAGTTAAGAAAAAAACAGTATGAGTATTACCGTGATTTATTATTAACATTTCCGAAGTCTGAACTATGATTTTTGTGATTTTTATGATATGATAAACGAACAATACAAATATTCCGAATTGACATCCAAAATTATTGGTTGTGCAATGACGGTGCACAAAGCATTAGGCAATGGATTTCAAGAAGTCATTTATCAAAGAGCATTAGAAATAGAAATGCTACAAATAGGTATTTCGTTTAACAGAGAATTTGAAATGCCTATTTTTTATCGAGACCAACTAATAGGAACACGAAGAGTAGATTTTTTAGTAGAAGGAATTATTTCTGTTGAGTTAAAAGCAATTACAAAATTAGAAGATGTACACTTTGCTCAAGCAATCAATTATTTAGAAGCATACAATTTGGAAATTGGTCTATTGATAAATTTTGGAGAAACCAGCTTAAATTTCAAGCGACTAACGAATAAAAAATATAAATCAGAAAAATCACAATAATCAAATAAATCATAGTTCAGACGTATGAGCACATACAACACCATAGCAGAATCAAACAACTTCATCGTTCTTGATAAATTTACCAAGTATTTTGGAGTGAATGAGGCACCTGCTGTTTATCAAACAGAAGCGGCACTTGAGAAAGAATTTATTCAAGATTTAATCAATCAAGGGTATGAAAACCCGTTGAACTTAAATACTCAAGAAGCTATGTTAGCGAATATAAGAGTGCAACTTCAATCGCTGAACAATATGGCATTTTCGGATGGAGAATGGTCACGTTTTGTGGAGGAGTACTTAGATAAGCCAAGTGATAACCTGGTTGAAAAAACCAGAAAAATGCACGACAACTATATCTACGATTTTGTTTTTGATGATGGACATATTCAAAACATTTACTTAGTAGATAAAAGGAATATTGCACGCAATAAAGTACAGGTTATCAAACAATTTGAACAAAAAGGAACACATGCCAATCGTTATGATGTAACCGTCTTAGTCAATGGTTTGCCTCTGGTTCAGGTTGAATTAAAAAAACGTGGAGTGGCTATCCGTGAAGCATTTAATCAAGTTCATAGATACTCAAAGGAAAGTTTTAATAGTACGAATTCACTATATAAATACATTCAGATTTTTGTCATTTCAAATGGCACTGATACCCGTTATTTTGCCAACACGGTGGAGCGAAGCAAAAACAGTTTTGACTTTACCATGAATTGGGCAAAGGCAGACAACAGTTTAATTAAAGACCTGAAGGATTTTACTTCAACATTTTTTCAAAAACATACGGTTTTAAATGTATTGCTGACTTATTCAGTTTTTGATACCAGCGATACACTGCTTGTCATGCGACCTTATCAAATTGCAGCAACAGAGAGAATGTTATGGAAAATTGAAAGTTCGTACTTATCTAAGAAATGGTCGAACAATGAAGGAGGCGGTTATATTTGGCACACCACGGGTTCAGGAAAAACACTTACCAGTTTTAAAGCGGCACGTTTAGCAACCCAACTTGAATTTATTGATAAAGTATTCTTTGTAGTTGACCGTAAAGACCTGGACTTTCAGACTATGAAAGAATATCAGCGTTTCTCTCCCGATAGTGTGAATGGTTCTGATAGTACAGCAGGGTTAAAGCGAAATATTGAAAAGGACGACAATAAAATCATAGTAACTACCATACAAAAACTAAATAACCTCATGAAAAGTGAGGGTGATTTAGCCATTTACCAAAAGCAAGTCGTTTTTATATTTGATGAAGCACACCGTTCTCAATTTGGTGAAGCACAAAAGAATCTGATTAAGAAGTTTAAAAAATTCTATCAATTTGGTTTTACAGGAACACCAATCTTCGTACAAAATGCTTTAGGTGCTGAAACTACTGCAAGTGTTTTCGGTCGTGAATTGCACTCGTATGTAATTACGGATGCGATTAGAGATGAAAAAGTTCTGAAATTCAAAGTTGACTATAATGATGTTCGACCTAAATTTAAGAGCATAGAAGCTGAACTAGA
>CANJRV010000154.1 GCA_947476825.1 Bacteroidota bacterium
CCTCCGGTTTATGATAAAGATTATCTGGCAGTAAGAATTAAGCAAGGTTATTTACCTATGCCTTATAGAAGATTCTCTGGTGAAGTGGCAATTAAATATTTTCCTAAACCTGTTCAGCCGAAGCCTCAGATAAGTATGGTGCTTCATTACAAAATGTGTTCTTACTTAGGCAATTATGGAGCAGGACAAACAGTTAAGACTTTTAGCTTATTACCTGGCGAAAAAATGGAAATTGGAATTCGCCACTATTTAAGAAATGAAAGTGTCCAAAAACTTACACAACATGTTTTGGATAGTTTCTCTACATCGGCTGCCGATGATTTGCAAAATATATTAGAAGATGAAGATACAGATTCAGGATTACACTCTGGAACATCAAGCTTTAACTCTTCATCAAGTGGCAATGTTGGTGGTAATGCTGGATTAAATCTTGGAGTTTTTAGTCTAGGCATAAGCGCTGGTTATTCTTCTGATAATTCATCAGCGGGCTCGGTTACAGATGGAACTCAATGGCAGGGACGACATTTAGCAAGTGCGGTGAGTAGTCATGTTTCTAAAGCTGATTCATTACGGCAAATTGATGTAAATGTAGAAAGTACTGTTACAAATATTTCCGAAGATGAGGAGACAATTAAAAGAACGTTGGAGAATTTTAATAAAAGTAGAGTATTGAATTTTGTTTTCCGACAACTGTTGCAAGAGTATTTTACAATTACTTATTTAGATGACGTTACATTTGTTTATGGAAATGGCTATCCTGAACACGATAAAACTTGTCGATTATCTGATCTCAACAATATGTTGACAGAAGTTCTTCTTGACAGTACTGCAGTGACTGTTGTAAAAAATAAAATCTATAAATATCTCTGTAGTATTTGTGACTACAAAGGAGAACTAATTGGGTTCATTGATTCTGTAACCGAGCATCTAGCTAATTGTATTGACACCCACGATACAACTGAAGATATCACATATGTCAAAAAAAGAAATTTTTTAGCTGAAGATTTTCCTTCAGAACAGCGTCAAATTTATCGTGGGAAGGTTGTTAATGGAATTATTGTGAATGTTGAAGATAGAATAATAAGAACATCTTCATTAATAACAGAAGCATTATTAGGTAAAGGCGAAGCACTCGACTGCTATAATCAAAAACTGCAAGATTCAGCAGCACAAAAAGCTTACCTCGAAAATTTAGAGCAAGTTCAACGAATAAGTATTATTGAAGCTATTCCGGACAGTATAGATCAAGCAACCAATTATAAAAAGGTAAATGGCAACTGTTGTGATACTCCACAAACTCAAATAATTCCTTAAATATTGAAATAATTGCGAGGGTGAACCCCTCGCAATTATTGTTTTTTTTCAAACAATTAAACAATAAAAAATAATGGGAAACAATAAATATGATTTAAATCTTATTATAGATAGTAACTCTGTAACGTATTCTGATTACTTATTTGAAAACGATTCAAAAGTACTTGGATATGATGCTGATTCAAAAGATTCTAATTCTAGCATAAAGAAAGGTGAGTGTATTAAAATTGATGAAGGGCGAGTATGTTTAAATTCATTCAGTTCGGGTAGCGGAATGGAACAGGTAAAGGAAGGTTCTCCTATTTTTGAACTATTTGGAATATTAATTGATTTGGCATTTGAGGCACCCCAGACTGATTTATACACAAACTGGATTCAAACAGTGATAACGAACTTTGATCAAAAAGATTTGAAAAACGTGTATAATGACGGTGATATCAAATTGAAAAACACACAATTTATTGATGGGGATGATATTTCATCTATGTATAAATTTTTTTACGCAAAAAATTACGTTGATGGAATTGACGTAAAGGAATTTTCTGATAATCCTCAGAGAAGAAAGTTGAAAAATAAAACAGTAATTTGGGATGCTGAGTTATCACTAATTCAATTCGATTCAAAGAGATTTCACAGATTAATTTCGTTTAAATATGGTTTTACTTTAATTTATAATAAACCATTGATTGAAAGAAAAATAGAAATACTTAAATCACCTTCTGTTTTTCATATTAATGCAGTCAAAACTATTCCTATTCTTGAGTTTCTAAAAAAATGAAAAAGTTTACATTAATATTATTATTTGTCTTCTCTATATTTATATGCAGATCGCAAAATGCTACCACATCTATTAAATGTTTTATTGAATATTTTGAAGGTAATAATTTGGGTAATCGAAATTCTATAAAATTAGATTCTATTGCTTCCATTATTAGGAAAAGTAAATCGGCCTATTCTGTTTCATTTATCACTTGTTGTAAAGGAACTATTTATCAAAGAAAATCGAGTATTATGAAATCAAAATTTATTTACTATTACCTACTTAAAGCTGGTGTCGATTCTTCACGAATATCTTATAATAAAATGGGATTCGTTACGAAACAAAATTTAACTTATAATCTTTTACTTTCAAAAAAAAAATAACACATGAATTGGAATAATATATTGGCAGATGAAGTTACAGAAGACAATGTTACTTCAACAAATACTGCCGACGATATAGTAACTAATGCAACGTATAATTCCGAATCTGAAACAAATCCTAAAGAGAACGAAAGTGTTACAGATTCCGATAGAATAATTTTTAGCCCAGATTTTAATGCTGACCCATTCAAAAAAAGTGGTTCAGGTGAGGTTAATCATATAGGTATGATAAAAAAACTACTATCATTTAGCAAAGTGTATTCAGAAATTCTGAAATACAATTCAAAGATAATATTACATTTTCATGCAACAGATTTGTCAATGACATCAAATGGTACTTCTGACAAAGTTCCTATACGCAATATTGAAGGAACAAGTGTGGATAAAATTATTGGAGCAACATTTGTAACCATAAATATTCACGATTCTAGTGATAAAGGAATTGAAAAACATGTAAATGAAGTAGATGATAATGATACAGTCAATTATTTTATAATAAATGTTTATTATCAAAAAGACATTTTAGATTATCAATTGATTCTAGCCCATTGTCATGAACTTTGCCATGCATTATCATTCGCGAAACTCATTGGAAAAAACTATACTAATGGCAATTTGTCAATATTTAAAGGGATGTATGCCTCTTTAATAAATACAAACGAAATGGATTTGGTCGAACATATCGAAATCGGTAATTATAAAGGCATTTTCAAAAATCTATGTGAGTCAGTTATGTCATATTTAATTAATATTAATCAGGCAATAGATGTATTTAGAGATTCAAATGGGATTGCTACTTACTTTAATTATTATGAATCATTCGATGGGAAAATTAAGGCCATTTATTATAATTTTTATAACATATTTGTAGATGGTGTGCTATCGATGGTTGAATTTTATTATCATTCAAAAGACAGCGATCATGCTCCTATAAATTCCCTTATATTCTATTGTGATATATATGAAAATCGATATTACTTCGATAATCGTATAAACCCAAAAAAGAAACAACAGTATCCATACAAATATCCAGTTTTATGAAAAATTATATTCTAATTTTTTATGCATTTTGTCTCAGTTGTAACACATCAAAATTTTCAAACCACTATATATTCTACTCAGATACAATTGGTGATAAAAGAACAGGCAATCCATTTCTAGTCATTAAAGGGAATTCTTATACTTTTCATAAGTATATCACCTTTAATGAATACCTTGATTGCAAAAATGAGAATGGTAGTTATAGTTGTGATTCCTTATGGGGAGAAACTTATAAATACGAAAAGCGAGGAAATTTTGTTTATGCTTATTTGCCTGTAATTATAGAAAAAAGGGATAGCTCAGATTTAAAAGTCTTTCAAAGAATATATAGTCATTATTATACAGTAGACTCTGTTTGGAAAAAGATATTTTCATTTATACCGAATGACACCATCATTACACCTTCAGAAATTTTCAATTATGATTATCAGAAAACTGTGTATACAGGCAAGGATACGACTTATAAGATAAATAATAAAAGATATACATGTGGGATATTCTATGAAATGATATCCGATGTCGATACTCTTTATGCTCGTGATACGCTTCATATTGAAAAAAAGAATGGTGTAATTTTTTCTGAAAGACACATTACGCAAATAAGGAATTCCATTGACAAATATCCTTTACAGAAAGGCGAATATTATAGAGGTAACACACTTGTATTGTCAGGGAATTTTAAAGACACAAACCCTGCTTTGCATTGGTTGGATAAATTATTCAAACAGGAGATTACTGATATTAAGAGAATTAAATAGGCGAAAGGCTATGGCTATTTTTTTCCTATAGGTTAGAATCACCAACCGAAAAACGATTCTCAAAATAATTGTTCATGTATACACAATTCATTTATTTAAAAACTATTTTTGTCGCATGACAATCAAAACTTACAGGAAGAAACGGAGTATATATTATTATTGGTGGCTTTTCTGATGGAGTTACTGGCTACGCATCATTGTGGGTGGATAGTAAAAAAGATATAATAAGTACTCATAATTATATTGATTATGGAGGTGATATATATTTTTGGGAGTTAAACTAATATAAGTATGAAAAAGTAGTATCAACAATTTTTATCCTTTTCTTATGTTTTAATTTATTCGCTCAACATCAACTATTTAGCAAGGTTAAAATGAAATTGAAAAATGACAATAATTCATATGAACTATTTTTAACTTTAGGAATATTGTATAGCTTGGAAAATACTGAATTAATAAAAGCAGAATCTTATTCAGGCAAATACACTGATTTATATAACAATTGCCAACCATTTCTAAGATTAATAAATGAAAATGTGTTAGCTAAGATTTACAAAAATAATTTATCGAAAATGGAATTATCACATAATTCAAAAGAAATTATGAGTTTAAAAAACAAAAATTTTCTCTATTTCAATAGTATCACTAAAATTATAACATTCTACACTAAAAATAAAAGGACAAAAGCTATTTTTGATAGGTTAGTTAACAACTATTCCAATTATAATACTGATATTGATTTAGTAAGTGAGAATGAACAAGTAAAATATTTCAATGACTATCTAAAATATTATTATATTCAAATAAAAACCAAATAATTGATGACATGAAAACAAAAATTGTAGTTTATTATATAAAATTTCAGAA
>CANJRV010000155.1 GCA_947476825.1 Bacteroidota bacterium
AGCATCTCAACATGTAAAAAAATACAATTGGGAAAATACAAAAAAATATTGGTTAGAAACTATTAAGGTATGTGTGGGATAAGTGGCATATTGCATTTTGATGTGAGTCGCAAGGTGGACGAAAATGGTTTGCTAAAGATGCGTGATTCATTACAACATAGAGGACCTGATGGTGCTGGATTTTTTATCGATAAAGAAATTGGATTAGCACATCGACGTTTATCTATTATTGATATTTCTGAAAATGCAAAGCAACCATTTTATAGTCCAGACGGAAGATATGTGATGGTTTTCAATGGAGAAATTTTTAATTACTTAGAACTAAGAAAGGAATTTGAAAATGGCGGAGATATTTTGAAGTCTCATTCGGATACAGAAGTTCTATTAAGGTTGTATATCAAGTATGGCGAAAGTTGTTTGGAGAAATTAAATGGCATGTTTGCCATTGTTATTTGGGATAGTATTGAACGAACACTTTTTGTTGCTAGAGATAGAATTGGTGTGAAACCATTTTATTATACAGTATACAATAACACCTTTTATTTTGCCTCCGAACCAAAAGCGATTTTTGCTGCAGGTGTTCCTAAAGTTGCGGATCCTGCTTGTATCAATGAGTTGCTTCTATTCAAATATGTAGCAGGCGAAAACACTGTTTTTCAACATGTAAAACGATTATTGCCTGGCCATCAAATGACTATTAAGCAAGGGGCAATTCAAATATATCGTTGGTGGAATTTGCCTGAAAAAATAAAAGCGAATCGTGAAAATTTACCCAAAAATCCGTACACTTATTTTGAAGAATTATTTTATTCATCGGTTGCATACCGAACTATTAGTGATGTGCCAGTTGGTGTGATGTTGAGTGGTGGACTTGATTCGGGAAGTATTGCAGCCGCTTTGTTTCACAACAAGGAAAATAATATCGCGGCATTCAATGTGCAATTTGAGGAGAAAGAATATAACGAATCTCATTTGGCAGAATTGGTGTGTAAAAAATTTGGACTTCACTTTCATTCTATCTCCTTAACAGGAAATGACTTATATAATTCCATTATTGATGCTACTATTTTTCATGATGAACCCTTGATACATCAAAATGATGCACAGATGTTATTCTTATCGCAACACGCAAAAAAGTTTGTAACCGTATTGTTGAGTGGCGAAGGAGGCGATGAATTTATGGGTGGTTACGTTCGATATAAACCTTTAAATCATCATCAGTTTTTGCAAGGTGCTGCACAAATTGCGCACGTACTCAAGAAAATTCCTTCCGGCGGAATAGTGAATCGTTTAGATAAACTAAGTCGCTACGTCAAAGGCAATTCATTGTCTGCATTGGTCTTATTAAATGCAAGTAATTTATATCCAAATGATTTTGCGAAATGGGTCTTGCCTATTGGGTTAGAAGGAATGACGTATCGTCAAGAAGTGTATAAAGAAGCATTAGATTTATACCCAACAGAACCTGCTCGACAAGCCATGTATTGCGATTTATTTATTCATATGGCATCTGTATTGGATCGGAATGATAGAATGACCATGGGTGCTGGCATCGAGTGTCGTGTACCTTTCATGGATTATCGTTTAATGGAGATGATTCCTGCACTGCCTTCCTCCTATTTATTGAAAGGCAAAAAAGGAAAATTTTTATTGTATAATTCGGTTGCGCAACAATTGCCAAAAGAAGTTTTGCAATTTAAAAAACTAGGCTTCAGTGTGCCTTGGGAAAAATACATGAAAGAGGATGCGCGATTTGCAGATTGCATCCAACAAATAAAAGAAGGGTCATTGCGTGAATGGGTTGGCGCTATGGATATGCATAAGCTCATCGACAATGCAGCTAAACACAATGGTATGGAAAGAACCTTCGTTCGCCAATTATTGATGTTGCATTTATGGAAAGAACATTATCTAGAAAATAATTCATAAGACTAATTTTGGCATCCTTTATTCAAGATAAGATATATCCACTTTTGCCTGTATTTCTGCAGAATATTGGTATTTCTATTTTTGGCTATACGTGGCGTAAACGACGCTTTGGTGGCGTTTTTCAACAAGAATTAAATGCTTGTCGAATTCGAGAAAAATATAGTCGTGCAGAATGGGAGCAGTATCAAACTATTGAATTAAGAAAACTATTATTGCACTCTTTTGATACAGTATTATTTTATAGAGAAAAATTTGCCGCAAGTAGTATTACAAGAGATGCATTAGAAAATTATACTTTGTCAGAACTCAAACAATTGCCTTTTCTTACAAAAGAGGATTTGCGAAATTTCGGTGAGTCTACATTAATCTCATCAAGTGAAGAAAAGGGCGCAGAGTTTTATGCCAGTAGTGGAAGTACCGGAACGCCCACTCGAATTCTATTTTCAAGCAACATGCATCAGAAATGGTCGGCAGCTTTTGAAGCTCGAATTAGAAACTGGGCTGGTGTACATAATCAAATGGCAAGAGGAATGATAGGTGGCAGAAGAGTAGTTCCAGATGGGCAAGCCAAGCCTCCTTTTTTTCGCTACAATCAAATGGAGAATCAAGTTTATTTTTCTGCTTATCACATTTCACCAAATCATGTTGCAAATTATGTTTCTGCCATGTGGAAATATAAAGTGGAATACATGACTGGTTATGCAGTAAGTAATTATTTGTTGGCATTGTTTATTCAACAAGCTGGATTGAAGGCGCCACCTATGAAAGCGGTAATTACCAGTAGTGAAAAACTTACCCAAGAAATGAGAACTACATTAGAACAAGTGTATGCCTGCAAAGTCTACGATGGATGGAGCGGGGTGGAAGCATGTGCATTGGTTTCGGAATGTGAAGAAGGTAGTTTGCATATTAGTGAGGATGTTGGTATCATCGAAATAGTGGACGAAGCGGGTAAAGAGGTAATGGAAGGAATGTCGGGTGAAGTAGTCTGTACTGGATTACTCAATTATGCGCAACCGCTCATCCGATATAAAATAGGCGACAGAATGACAAAGGGAATTGGGACTTGTTCTTGTGGTCGTGAAATGCCCTTGATTAAAGAGATTGACGGACGTATAGAAGATGTAGTTATAGGACCTGATGGAAGACAAATGGTTCGTTTTCATGGCATTTTTGTTGGTATACCTTCCATTGAAAGAGGACAAATAATTCAACATGCATTGGATCGAATAGAAGTAAAAATTCAGAATAGAATACCATTAAGCGAAGACGAAAAAGCCAGTATTCAAAAGCGGATGAAAAGTCAACTCGGCAATGTGGAAGTCGTGATTGAAGAACATGCTAGCATTCCACAAACAAGTAATGGAAAATTTAAAGCGGTTATTTCGCATCTTAAAAAATAATGATAAAAAATATTTGGGTCATTAATCAATTTGCTGGAACCCCATCTTCAGGTTGGGGAGAGAGGCATTATTATTTTAGTAAATATTGGTTGGAGAAAGGTTGTAAGGTCAATATTATTTCGGGCTCTTATAATCATGTATTTAATCAATTGCCACACGCACCGAATGCCTATAATCATGAACAATTAGAGGGAATAGATTTTTGTTGGGTTAAAACCCCAAAGTATGATCCTAGATCCTTTAAGCGATTTTGGAGTTTTTTATGGTTCGCAGTGAAAGTGTATTTTTTACCTGTCGGAAAATTAGGTAAACCGGATATTATTATTGTATCCTCGATGCCAATTTTTCCAATTCTAACAGGATATTGGTTGAAGAGGAAGTATGGAGCTAAAAAATTACTATTTGAAATAAGAGATATATGGCCACTTACTTTACAATTGTTGGGGAATAAAAGTGCGTCACATCCTGCGGTCAAATTTATTGCTTGGTTCGAAAAATTTGGATATAAAAAGGCGGATTTGATTGTTTCTTTATTACCCAATGCTGCTGGGCATTTTGAAGAAATTGCACAATGCGGAAATAAGTTTAGATATATACCCAATGGCTTAGAGCAAGAAGTTTTGCAAAATGAGCCTCTACCTGAGGAAATGATTGCAGCTTTACCAAAAGATAAATTTATTATTGGATACACAGGGACGATAGGCTTGGCAAATGCGCTTGAATTTTTAATCGATGCCGCAGGTTTATTACAAAACGATACTCGATTCCATTTTGTCATTGTTGGTGAAGGGTATTTAAAAAAGGAATTGATGGAGAAGAGCACTACATTTGGTAACATTACTTTTTTTTCTAAAATTAGAAAGAACCAAGTGCAAGCTATGATTACTCATTTTGATATTTGTTTTGTTGGTAGAAATGATACGCCATTATTTAAACATGGTGTTTCTGCAAATAAATACTTTGATTATATGTTAGCCTCTAAACCAATTTTGGATTCGAATAATTTGATCAAAGATCCAGTTGAATTATCAGGGTGTGGGATTCTGGTAAAACCAGACAATGCTCAAGCGATTGTGGATGGCATTCTTCAGTTAGTTCAAATGAGTCCAACGGGAAGAGCAAACATGGGTGAACGAGGCAAACAGTTTGTAGCACAAAATCATAGTATTAAAAAATTGGCGATGGATTATTTTGCATTATTTGAAACGGAGACAGCATGACCATTTTATTGACAGGGGATTCTGGATTTTTAGGTCGTATCTTTTTGCAAGAGTTTATTGCATTAGGTCATACGGTGGAAACTTTGGGGCGACATGCAAAAGCAGATATTGTTTGCGATCTTGCAACACAAATCCCACAGATTACAAAGTCATATGACCTTGTGGTTCATGCTGCCGGAAAAGCACATAGTATTCCTAAAACAGAAAAAGAAAAAAAAGAATTTATAGAGGTCAATACCAATGGTACAATTCATTTATTAGAAGCTTTAAAAGGAGCTATGTCTGCAAGTTCTACAACATTTATTTTTATGAGTACTGTTGCTGTTTATGGTGTAGATAGAGGTGTTGATATCAAAGAAGATCAACCATTAAACGGGACAAGTCCGTATGCGGTTTCTAAAATTAATGCGGAAAATAAAGTGAAAGACTGGGCGCAAAAAACTGGTAATCACGTCATTATTTTTCGATTGCCTTTACTGGTTGGCTCAAAGCCCAAAGGAAACCTAGAAGCTATGATACGAGCCATTCACAAAGGATATTA
>CANJRV010000156.1 GCA_947476825.1 Bacteroidota bacterium
CACTACATTTCAATATTTTATTAAAATAAAGTTTCATTATAACGAAACTACAATTACCTTTGTTTCATTGAGCCAAAAAACTAAATGGAGAACAAATTTGAAATCGTTTTATTAGCAGAAGCATTTTCTTTTTTAAAATCTCTTGACTTAAAACATGCGAATAAGATTCTTTTCAACATCAGAAAAGCACAACAGAAAAACGACCCTGAACTTTTCAAAAAATTGACGGATGAAATTTGGGAATTTAGAACGTTATATCAAGGACTTCAATACAGAATGTTAGCGTTTTGGGATAAGACAGATAACACAAATACTTTGGTGATTTCGACACACGGATTTACTAAAAAAAAAAGTAAAGTACCCGATAACGAAATTGCAAAAGCAGAAACTCAGCGTAAAAAATATTTTCAAAATAAATTAAAAAATTAGAAAATGAAAACATACACATTAGACGAAGTAACAGACAAAATAATAGGCAAGAAGGGAACGCCAAACAGAGATAAGTTTGAATATGACCTTCAAATGGACTTAATTGGCAAAGCCATTAAAGAAAGCAGACAAGAACGTAAATTGACACAAGAACAACTTGGTGAATTAGTTGGTGTACAGAAGTCCCAAATTTCAAGACTTGAAAGCAATGCTAGCAATGTAACCATAGACACTTTGATGAAAGTTTTTACTGCATTGAAAGCAAAAGTGAAACTACAAATTGAATTGCCAAATGCAAAATTTAAAGTAGCAAGATAAAACAGCAAGAAACTGCTAAAAGCTGCAATGATGGCAACATAACTTAGGATATAAAGAATATTTTTGAGCCCGAACCATCCTAACAAAATGCTTCCACCCTACCCAAAACACTCCTCTAACAACTCCCCATAAAATTCAATAAGGGTTTTGCCACATGCACGTACTTGTTGCGGTACGATACTGTTTTCGCTTTGTCCAGGAATCGTATTTATTTCTAAAAAATACAGGTCATTCGTTCCTTCTTCCAAAATAAAATCCACACGACAAATACCTTTACAATTAAGCAAGAGATAAATTTTCTTAGCAGTTTCGGCAATGAAATTGGCAACATCTATTTGTAATTCTGCTGGTGTTACCTCTTTACTCATACCAGGTGTATACTTGGCTTCGTAATCAAAAAATTCTTTGGTACTGATAATTTCTGTGATGGGCAAGGCATGCAATATTCCTTTGGTTTGGTAAATGCCAATACTGAACTCACGACCTTTCACAAATTCTTCTGCCATCGCTTGTGCTTCAATCGCAAAGACAGCTTCGATGGCAGGCAATAATTCTTCATTTGTTTTTACTTTGGTGGTTGCCAAACTAGAACCGCCTTCTGCAGGTTTTACAAAAACAGGAAGTGTAATATCTTTCAGAAGTTGCTCGATATCCAAAGGTCTATTTCTGTATATGGAAATCGATTTAGATACATGTACCAAGCCACTTTGCGCCACCACTCGGTTACAAAATATTTTATTGAAAGTCAATCCAGATACGATGGCATTGCATGAAGTGAACGGAATATCTAACATTTCTAAATAGCCTTGTATTTTTCCGTCTTCGCCTGGTGTACCATGAACAGCGATAAATACAGCATCAAAAACTATTTTTTTACCAGCTAAGGTTAAAGAAAAATCTCGACGATCTATTTCGGTTTCTTCGCCAAGTGCAGAAGTGTATTTCCAATTATTTTTATCTATAATTATTTTATAGACCTCATATTTTTCTTGGTCAATATTGTGTTGAATCGTAATCGCTGTTTGAATAGAAATCACATATTCTCCAGAATAACCACCAGCTAGTAAAGCAATATTTTTTTTCATGTATTCTTATTTTTTTGTTTATTTATCAAAAGGAATTCGGCATTTTATCCAGCTCTAAGAAGAGCATTAGAATCGCCAGCCTCATTTCATGTTGTAAATAAAATTTGGGGGCAAATCTACTCAAATAGATTACTTAATCTTGTTTGCTTGCCTAAAATATTGTTACAATTTTTGCTCTAATAAAATGTAATAAAAAATCTAAACTTCATTTGTGGTTGTATTGCGGCAACGATTGAAGTGGAAATCCTTTTTGCGGCGAAGCAAGCAAAAAGATTGGAACGAAAAGCGTGAGTGCCGCCCAAATAATTTTTCAATTAAAAAGCAGGATTCCCTAATTTTTTGGAAGAAACCATTTAACCGCCAATCGCAATCATACTGCGGTTTTCCAAAAGTGTTGTGTCCAATAAGGTATAATCTTCGCCCAATTGCCCACCCAATGCGGCTTCCTTGCGTTTTACATTTTGTTGAATGTAAGGAATAATATTTTGTCCTTGTCGAAAAGGCGTGAGAATGTCCGTTTCAGAGGTAGAAAAAAGACAGTTTTTCATTTTACCATCTGCCGTCAAGCGAAGGCGATTACAGCTTGAACAAAACGGGGCGGTCATGGTGCTGATAACTGCAAATGTTCCAGCATGTTGATGGCATTTGTATTTTTTGGTAGTTGCATGTGGCTTGTCATCCAGCTTATCGTATGTGTAAGCTTGGTCAATACTTGCCAATATTTTTTGATAGGAAAAAACTTTTTCTTTGCTCCATTTATTTTGATCAAAAGGCATCCACTCTATGAAGCGAATATGTATAGGAATATGTTTGGTCCATGCCACAAAATCAAGTATCTCCTCCTCATTGATACCTTGCATTACCACTACATTTATTTTTACTTTAAAATGTCGATCAAGCAAAAGATCTATGTTATTTTTTACTTGTTGAAATTGATCTCGTTTGGTGAGGGCGAGAAATTTAGCAGCGTGCAAAGTATCTAAACTAATATTGATGGACTTCATGCCAATTTGCTGGAAAGTATCGATATGCTTGTGCACCAATACGCCATTGCTAGTTATGGTAAGTTGGATAGGCAGTGTTGCCAAACCTTCCATGATTTCTTTCACTTCTTTTCTTACCAAGGGCTCGCCACCTGTTAATCGAATTTTACGAACACCCAATCCAACAAATATTTTTGCGATATCCAGAATCTCTTCAGTACTCATCAATTGGCTATTTGGCGTAACTGCAATTTCTTCGTTGGGCATACAATAAAAACAACGAAAATTGCATGCGTCTGTCAAGGAGATGCGCAAATAATCATGTGTTCTATGATGGGTGTCGAGTAACATAAAAAGGTAAAGATAGGCATTGCGAAAGGCAATCGTTTTAATTGTGATAGATTGTTTTTTGGAAAAGGGTAAGTAGAATGCAAGAACAATTTTATGTTACTTAAAATCATTACCAAAGAAATGATTGCTGTTGTATAAGCAATATAGTATTTTCGTAGCCAAATGATTTGGATATGCCGATTTTATATTTAGACCCTGGAAGCACGAGTTTTGTTGTACAAGCTATTGCAGCAACGGCATTGGGCTGCTTATTTTTTTTCAAGAATATGTGGCTACGAGTCAAAACTTTTTTTGGTCCTAAGCAAAAAAAAGAGGACGACAATAACCCAACTTCTACCTAGAGATGCAAGCTATATCTTCATCCTATAAAGACCCGAATGGGTTTGTCTTTTTACAAGATGGCATATATTATCGATCGGTTCATAGCCTGTATAAGCTGCAATATATGCAACTCATGCAAAGTGGATTGTATGAAAAACTAATTCAAATAAAATTACTCATTCCGCATGAAGAAGTTGAACATATTCCTTTAGAGCAAGACCAATTTGTAATATTAAAACCTGTTCAATTACCTCTCATTTCTTATGCTTATGAATGGAGTTTTAGTATGTTGCAAGATGCAGCTATTTGCACTTTACAATGTGCACTTGAAGCCATCTCCTTTGGCATGATACTGAAAGATGCTAATACATTTAATATTCAATTTTTGGCTGGAAAGCCAGTATTAATAGACACTTTGTCGTTCGATATATATAATCCTAAAGAAAGCTGGATTGCTTATCGTCAATTTTGCGAACATTTTGTAGCGCCATTATTATTGATGAAATACAACCACACTTCATTGAATAAATTACTCATCGCTTATCCAAATGGAATTCCATTATCGGTTTGTGCTAGTATGTTACCAATGAAAGCAAGGTTGAATATACATGCCTATTTGCATATTTTTTTACAGCAAATAATTTCAACAAAAGGTGCACAATCAAATCATCAACAGGCCGTTTTTAGCCAACAGAAATTACTTCATTTATTACATGGCTTAATAAGTTTTATACAAAAATTAAAAGCCCAAAATGCACAAACAACTTGGGATAATTACTATGCTGAAACGATATTGAGCAAAGACTATTTGGCTAGAAAAAAAGAATTAGTCTCGACGTATTTGCAAAGAATTCCTTTTGATACATTGTTAGATCTTGGTGCCAATGATGGTGAATTTTCACTTTTATACCAGAACACAAATAAGACCATCATTGCAGTGGATGAAGATCGAAATTGTATAGAGCATCTCTACCAATTTTGTAAAAAAAATAATGTCACGAATATTCATCCTCTCATTGTAGACCTTACTGTACCATCGCCTAGCCTCGGTTGGAACATAGACGAAAGGCCTGCTATCTTTAGTCGCATCAAAGCAGATGTAACATTGGCACTTGCGCTTATCCATCATTTAGCCATAGCGAATAATCTGCCATTGGAAAAAATAATTTCTTTTTTCCATTCCTTGAGCGAGTATTTAATCATTGAATTTGTAGACAAGCAAGATCCAAAAGTGCAAGAGCTTTTACAACATCGTGAAGATATTTTTCCGAATTATACAAGAGAGAGTTTTGAAAATATTCTTCGCAAAAATTATGAAATCATCCAACAAAATACGGTCGGCGAAACTTTGCGAACTATTTATTTACTTAAACGAAAATAATGAAAGCGTTAGAGCAAAAGGCTTTTTTCATTTATCTGTTTCCTGTCTTTTTTTATCTAGTCGGCATTACTGAATACGGGCAATATGTAAACTTGTGGGATATCGTAAAAGAAGTCGTTCTCTTTGAATTCATTGTTGTCATTTTATTTTATGTAAGCAATAAATTGTTTCAAAAACAGGACAAAGCTGTGGCGAATATTTTCTTTATTTC
>CANJRV010000157.1 GCA_947476825.1 Bacteroidota bacterium
AAACAACCAGAACAAGATTCGTTGACGGGTAGATAACACCAGATAGAAGCTCTGATACTTCCTTCATTGTTTTTTTACTTCAAATATACTTAATCCTAATGTCCCTCATAAATTTACCGCAAAATGTGGCTGGCCTTCGTTGCCGCAATGCAACCACACCTAAATACTTTTCCTCTCATTACCTATTTAGTTTAGCCAAATCAGTTCAGTATTCTATTTCTTTATTCGTAATATTGTCTTCTTAACCATGGATTCAAAAGGCATACAAATTAATAAATACATCAGCTCGTCTGGATACTGTTCAAGAAGAGAAGCAGATAAACTAATAGAGCAGGGTAGGGTGATGATTAACGAGAATGTAGCTTTGCTAACCAACAAAGTAATGGCTGGCGATATTGTTACGGTGGATGATGAAAAATTAAAAAAGAAAAAATCACAATCGATTTATATTGCCTTTAATAAACCAGTTGGTATCACAACAACTACCGATTTAAAAGATAAAACGAATGTCATTTCTTTTATCAATCACCCACAACGGATTTTTCCAATAGGTAGATTAGACAAGGATTCTGAAGGCCTTTTACTATTGACTAATGATGGGGATATCGTGAATAAAATTTTGCGTGAAGGCAATAACCATGATAAAGAATATCTGGTAACCGTTCATAAATCCATCACGCCAGAATTTATTTCCATGATGGCGAATGGTGTACCTATTCTAGGCACTAAAACCAAAAAATGTAAAGTGAAACAAGAGGGTAGTAAAAGGTTTAGAATCACACTCACACAAGGTTTGAATAGGCAAATTCGCCGAATGTGTGAATACCTTGGTTATGATGTACAATCTCTTTTGCGGGTTCGAATTATGAATATTAAATTGGATAAAATTCAAACGGGAAAATGGAGATATTTATCTGCACCCGAAATTGAACAATTGGAATTACTCTTACAAAATTCTACTTCTTAGAAAATTCCAAAATTTCAAATCCCAAATTCCAAAAGTTAACAACAAAATTCCACAATCCAATTAGGAGCTTCTGAATTCCCACTGGCTTTAGCCAGTGGGTGGTTAATACAAATTCCAAATTTCCAAATTAACCAATTTTCAAATTGGTCCTAATTCTTACTCAACTTGATTTTTTGCACATTGCTTTTACCTCTTACTTCTAAGAAATAAATACCACTTGCAAGATTGGTAATATTTAATGCCACTTTAATAGTACCACTAGAAACTGCAACTCGGCTCTCTTTTAATTTTTGTCCAGCAACACTATAAACAGAGTAGGTCAATAATTCATCTTTATTCGAATTAATTTCTAATACATAATTACCATCAGATGGGTTAGGATAAACGTTTACACCATTATTATTTTCAAATGTTCCGAATCCAAGTGGTGTCAAATTCTTCATGATAATGTTGACATTGTCTACATACACATTATTACCATGTAAATTTATTCCTCTAAAACGTAAGAATATTTTTTTACCGATATAACTCGTTAAATCAATATGCTCATTACGCCATTGGTTCATTTGTGTTGGTGAATAGATGGTATTCATCATACCAACTGTTGCTAAGTTTGCACCCCATTTAGTATAAGAAGTGGTATCGTAAGTTGCTGCACAATCTTCAGAAACTAATACTTTTAAAGTGTCATTTTCTACAGGGCCGTAGGCATGAGCAACATCAAATGTAGCAATAACCGAATCGGTAGTTACAGCAGTTAAATCTATTTCTGGCGTTTCTAAATCATCCACCTGTTGCAAGTTGGTATAATTATAATTATCCATGTAGGCAGCATGTGTATTACCACCGTATGCCCCTGAGAAACAAAGTGTTTTTTGCCATTTAACATTAGTATCTGCATCAATCACTCTCCAACCTATAGGTGGAAATACATTGCCTTCGAATTCTTCAACAACAGGTGGCAATAATGTGGTAGGGGATACTACAGTAATGGATTTTACGGAAGTGTCATTCGAATAAATAACATCTTTCCAAGGTCTAACCCAAGACGTAATCGTATAATTTCCTGCGACACTTAAATCAGCGGTGGTAGCGAATGTATAGATGGCAGTATCACCAAGTACTATAGGTCCGGGTACTATTTCATTGACTACAGGTTGTGCATTTATTTGATAAGAAATTGGAAAATTGCTTAAGGTTTCTAAACCTATATTTTTTATTTTGACACTAATACTTGCTGTTGCACTTGAAGCACACGAATACGTATTATTTTCTTGCGGTAATATAGTTTCAATATTATAGGCATCATCATTGCAATTCATATCACCAGGTAATTTTACATAAGCCAAAGTTCTTCTTCCCACAGCGCCGTTGGTTGAATTAGTAGCTGCAACTGCAAAATAAAATGTATCCGTCATATTTACGCCTGCATTGATGTATGCATAATTAGTTGGAACGCTCATAATCTCATCCATATATTTATTGCCCAACATGTAGACTTTATAACCATCTGCACCAGCAACGGTATCCCAAGTGATGTAAAATTGGTTATTACATGCTGTATCAATACGTACATTTTGTGGGATGTCCATGATGGAAAATAAAGTATCACTTACATCTCTTAACCCATTTCTTGAGATACGGATCAACATTTGACCTGTATTCAAACCTGCTGGAGGAGTCCAATCATAAAAGCGTTTGTCGGCTGCAATGTTGAGTGCAATGGTAGTATAAGTTGCACCGCCATTACTAGAATATCGAAGATTGAATTTACCCAAGTTATTGTTGTAAGCATCCCATCGAATTCTTTCCGTAACGCCAGCTGCAAAATGCTCACCTCCATTTGGATAGGTCAAGTGAAGACTATCCGACATATATTCATATACCACAGCAAATTTTTGAAATCCAGAAGGGATATCTGTTCCTGTGACATACACGGTGTGTAATCCAGTTTGGGTAGAATCTAGAGTTACTTGTTCCACATTATTGATGGAATCAATCCCCTGAACTGCAGGTGTATTTAAAGCCACTGCATTTGCTGAATTGTCTAAAACCCAAGGGTAATAAGGTGTTCCATCCACATCTTCTAAGCGCATATCTAAATTATTGACTAACTGAACTGAATTTCCTGGTGTTCCTTGAACATCAGGCCAGTAAAGCATTGCCTTGATATGTGTCATGTTTGCGGGAACAGTAAAATTGAAAGCTTTTACATCACCATTTTGAACTGAATCAACAAAATATTGCACATTTAAAATCGCATCACTGGCTTTTCTAGCATTTACACGACCGTAGCCATAAGTAAAGTCTGGACCAGGATTTCCTAAGTCGTCGGCAGTATTCATTAGGATGGCCTTAGTTAAAAAACTAACTGGATTAGTTCCTCCATTATTCTCTTTATATTCTTGCATCAGACTGGCAATAGTACCAGCAACACCTGGGCAAGACATGGAAGTTCCGGTTAAATTTGTGTAGGTATTGTCTGGTTGCGTTGAGTATACATTTGTTCCAGTTGCAACTACTTCAGGTTTAATACGACCATCTGCAGTAGGCCCTCTACTTGAAGATGGAGCTATAACATCATCATTATCTACGTTGCCAACTGTGATAACATTTTTCCCAGCTTTATATCCACCTGTAATCGTGAAAAATCCTGAACCAATGCCACAAGAAGTAGATTGCCCGCTATTACCAGCAGAGTGCACACTAGACAAATATCTTTTTGAATTTAATAATTGATCTATACTTTGTGCATCACTAGTATAGCCATCATTGCAACCTTGTCCTAAGGAGTTAGAAAGTATTCGTATACCATAAATATTATAATCTGTATTAGCACTTGTGATGTTACCGTAATAAGAATATACATGTAAATCTGCACCACGTCCATTGCCTGAAGTGACTGGGTTAAAATTGCCTCCACCAGCAACAATTCCACAAACATGATCTGCATGTGAACCACCATTATTCAAATTAGTAGGGTGGTGTGTTAATCTGTTTTTGAAATCTATATGCGGTCCAATAAATCCGTCATCCCCTACAGCTACATTAATGCCTGTTCCGTCGTAATGCAAGCCTGTAGCGAATTCTGCATCAACCATATTTATTCGGTGATTCGTTCTTTCAGTTAAATTTTCTACAACAGTTGGTGACGCAATTGCTTGAATATATTTTACCCAAGGCAATGATGCAGCGGTTTGAATTTGCGTCTCATTCATTTGTACTACTGCATAAAAATCATTCTCCCATTTAATAAAGTTTAAATTGTTTTTAGCGCAAAGTGCTGGAATGCTTTGTTTATCAATGTTGTGATGGATTTCAACTTGCAATTCCAATTGACCATTCTCCTTTAAGATGTGAGCAGGAAATGGTCTGTCGTTTAATTTAGGATGTATTTTATAGGTGCCTTCGTAAGGAAGAATGCTACGTACATGGTATTTTGCCAATTTACTTGCATCAATATTGGAAGGGACAGAGGCTATAAAAGCCCAACGTGGGATATAATCAAAAAACTGAATTCCAAGTTCTGATGTTAAACCTTTACGGTCTGCTTGTGAAGCTGAATTTGAAAATTGAATAATACAATATATATTATTTTGAAATTGAGCGTTAGTCCAATTGGAGATGGTTTTTATTTCACTTCCGTTTTCTATTGGTGTGAATTCACCGGATAATAAATGTAGTTTTTGCGCTTGTACATTCAGTTGAATAGCAAGCATTGCGAAAAATAGAACTTTTTTCATTCAAGAATATTTAATATTTAAGGTTTAAAAATAATGTGAAATTTTGAGAATATCAATAATATATTTTTTATTTATATAGTTCCTTATACAATATTGTGGAAAAGCTGATGAATGTTAAACTCTAAGAGCTATAATATTTGCTTATTTACTAAAAAAAACGCCTATGAAAGATCCATAAGCGTTTCTGAATTTTTGATATAAAATGATTTTATTTCACTACTGTCCAACTATGAATTGAATAAAATCAACTGTTTGACAGGGTCTGTTAATTTATCAGATAGTTCAATCTTTGTGAAGGCCTGATTTAACTTGATTTTCTCAAAGACACCAACACTTAATATTTGTAATATTTTATTCATGG
>CANJRV010000158.1 GCA_947476825.1 Bacteroidota bacterium
ATCCTACAACGAATAAAAAAAATTCCAGCCAGACAAAATAAAGTTGACACTCAAAATAAAGTTGAAAAAAAATCCGTCAGTAAGAAATAGTATCGACTGAGATTAGCTTAAGTTGACGCGTATGCCTGAAAGGGTTTAATGTGAATAGAAATAAAATATCAAAATGCATAGTAACCCTGAAAGGGTTCAATATGAATAGAAATGAAATGTATTTCGATTCCAATACCCACAATAAAAAACCCTTCGAACTTCGAAGGGTTTTTATTGACGTAATTACTACGTTAAGATAATTTGCATTATTTCTTTTTTGGAGCTGCTGCTTTTTTCGCAGGGGCTGCTTTTTTCGCAGGAGCTGCTTTTTTCGCAGGAGCTGCTTTCGCAGGAGCTGCTTTTTTCGCAGGAGCTGCTTTCGCAGGAGCTGCTTTTTTCGCAGGAGCTGCTTTTTTCGCAGGAGCTGCTTTTTTCGCAGGAGCTGCTTTTTTTGCAGGAGCTGCTTTTTTAGCAGGTGCTGCTTTCTTTGCTGGAGCTGCTGCTTTCTTCGCAGGAGCTGCCGCTTTTTTTGCAGGAGCTGCTGCTTTTTTTGGTGCTGCTTTTTTTGCTTTTGCCATTTTGTTTTGAATTTTAAGGTTAGTAAATAAAAAAAAGAATTTTATGAATACAAATATATAAATAAATAATTTAAACTACCAAATACAAAAGAATGTTTTTTACTATACGTAAAAAACATTCTTTGAAAATAAAAAGCATTTTGCTTTTTAGGAAGCAATAAATTTATTTGTTTTTTTTACAAAATAGAAACAAGCGTTTTTTGCTTTGTCTTTCTAAAAGTAACTGTGCCATCTTGTAATGCAAAAAGTGTAAAGTCTTTTCCTTGACCAACACCAACACCAGGATGATAAACTGTACCACGTTGACGAAGTATGATGTTACCGCAAATTGCAGCTTGACCACCAAATAATTTTACGCCTAGTCTTTTGCTATGCGAATCGCGTCCGTTTCTTACACTACCTTCACCTTTCTTATGTGCCATGAGATATTAAATTTTATAAATTAAAAGAGAAAAAATAATTAAGCGATCGAAGTGATTTTAACTTGCGTTAATGCTTCACGATGGCCAATTTTTTTGGTATAGCCTTTTCTACGTTTCTTGTGAAAGGTAATTACTTTATCGCCTTGAAGATGATCAAGTATTTCGGCTTTTGCTGAACCATTCATTCGGATAGAACCTTCATTAGAAGTCATTAATACTTTTGCATCGACTACTTCACCAACAGAACCTGCTAAACGGTGAACGAAAATGGTCTCGTCGTTTTTTACTTTGAATTGCTGACCTGCAATGTCTACTATAGCGAACATGGCTTTATGTTTTTAAATTTTGGAGTGCAAAGATAACCAAAGATTCTTTTTTTCCAAATCTAAAATAATTTTGCGTGTGAGGCTGCAATATAGCACCAATTGTGGATTGTAGGAGGGTTAATCTTAAAACAGGGGAAGAAGATTGTTGGTGGGGTCGGGATTTGGTAGGGATTTTGAGGGGGATTACTATAAAGATTGCGAAAACAGTGTTTTCGCAATCTTGTATGTAGCGAGATAATTTTAAATAAGTAAAAGTCTCCTTTTAGAAGAACCTTTCCTGAATACTGTGGTTAATCTTTCGAAATATTTTCTAGTATGAATTCTGGGTAGTTTGATTGCTTCTTTCCGGCTGTATTTGTTCTATAATTCGGTTTTCTAAATTAAAATTTTAACTACTAACCTAATGCAAGTTTTGCAGAAGCCTTATAAATGTAATGAGGCATAGGTTCATTTAGTTCCCAATTTATACTCATCGGTTTTGTACCATAATAATCTTTTAATTTACCCTCGCCAATAAAAACATAACCCATTGTATTACCTAATTCGTTATTCGCTTGTTCTCTTACAAACAATAAAATAATTCTATTATTCTCCAGGTGTTGAATATAAGATAGGCCTTTTCCTTTATCTGGTCTGGCTGAATTTTGACTTTGCCAATGAAACAATAATTCATTAACTGCATAATCATCATACATTGTTGTTGGTGAGAACTTTTCTTCTGATTTTATTAAATTTATGAAAAGTAACTCAGTGTTTAATTCTTGGTTCTCTGCAACTCCTTCTCTACTTGGCGACTTTCTTTTAAATGTACTTAGTTTAAATGCCGCTAATATTTGGTCTCTAGTATATCTGGCATGAAGTTTTAATGGCTGTGAATAAGGAAGTGCAATATCGATTTCTTTAAAATCAATATTGTCAATAAGTATTTCTAATACTTCTATTATTTCTTCAACTAATGTTTTGTTTTTCCCAATTTCGATGATGCTTTCTTGTAAAGAATTAAAGCCTTCTGCTTTTTGCCAGACATCATAATGTAGCATTAGTAGCATGCTTTGTTCAGCCTCATTAAATTCGATTATTTTGATTTTAAATTCTTTCCTGGCAATTTTTAAAATGAAAGTGAAATAACTAAGGGAATTAGATGAAAGCCATTTATTGCTGATTGCTGAAACGATATTTTTTTCGTTACTACTTTCAAAGTCATCAATAACTCCAGCCAATTGACACAACCTTTTCCAACTATCTTTTTTATAAATTGTTTGAATCGGAATATTGTTAAAATCTGTAAAGTTTTTTAATGTTAATGGTAATGTTGTTTGATGTTGGAAATTTTTAATTCTTGATATTATTTGATTTCTGTTTAAGGATGTAGCATGAATAATATTATTTAAAATATTTTCTTTTGCCTTTTGTTCTAATACAATGGAGCAACCTAAAGGCAAGTGAGGGAAATTATCTTCTATTTCACTTAGAACAGTTGTTGATGTTTTTCCTATTAATGCTCTGAATTTATTTTCAAAATTATATTCAGGTCTAGCATTGCTAACAAAATCTAAAACGGCAAGACTATCTTTTCCTTCAGCCAATCTCAAACCTCTTCCTAATTGTTGAAGAAATACGGTAAGGCTTTCTGTTGGTCTTAAAAACAAGACAGTATCTATTTCTGGTATATCAACCCCTTCATTAAAAATATCTACAACAAATAAATAATTGATTTCCTTATTCATTAATCTTTTCCTAACCAGATCTCGATTTTGAGTATTTACACTTGTCAAATAATCTGCTTTAAATCCTGCAAGTAGAAATTTTTCTGCCATGAATTTTGCATGTTCCATAGACGCACAAAATCCAATTGCTCTTATATCTTTTGGATCCTTTGTATATTTATCTAGATTGAAAATGATTTCACTGATGCGCCTATCATTTGCAGTATACAAATTTGTTAATTCGCTCGCTATATATCTTCCTCTTTCCCAGCCCACATTTGATAAATCTATACTATCTGTTATTCCAAAATATTGAAAGGGACAAAGTAATTTCCGATTCAATGCTTCTGGCAATCTAATTTCAGCTGCAATTTTATTGCAAAAATCTTCTAAAATATCACCGCCATCCATTCTTTCTGGGGTGGCAGTAAGACCCAATAAAACTTTCGGATTAAAATATTTAATTATATCTCTGTAGCTATTTGCCATCTGATGATGACATTCGTCAATAATAATAAAGTCATAATATTCTGGTCTAATTTGTATATTTTCTAATTTATTTTTTACAGATTGAACAGAAGCAAAGACATATTCAAAATTATTTGGCACCATTCCATCAACCCACAATTCTCCAAAATTGTTGTCTTTTAAAATGCCTTGAAATGTAGACATAGATTGGGTAAGAATTTCTTTTCTATGGGCTAGGAATAATAATTTAGCTGATTTGTTTTCTTGTTTAAATCTCTTGTAATCAAATGCTGAAATAACTGTTTTACCTGTTCCAGTAGCAGCTACCAATAAATTTCTATTTCTTTGATGAACAGTTCTTTCTACTTCTAATTTCTCTAAGATTTCGTTTTGATAAGGAAATGGTTTTATGTCAAAATACGATGTGTTGTTTACATATTCTTTAGAAAATTTTCCTTGTTTTAAAGCATCAGTTAGTTTCTCTTTATGAATTAATTCATTAAATGTTTCAAACTCATGATTCAACCAATAAGCATCAAATGTTTTTTGAAACTTATCAATAATGTGGCTCACTTCTTTCGTAGTAATTTTCAAATTCCATTCTAAACCATCAGTTAGAGCTGAACGAGAAAAATTTGAAGAGCCAATGTAACCAGTATGAAAACCACTATTTCTAAAAAATAAATATGCTTTAGCATGTAATCTTTCATTGCCAGTATTGTATGAGATTTTTACTTCTGTATTTTCTAATTGAGATAATAATTGAATCGCTTTAAAGTCAGAAGCACCCATATAAGTTGTAGTAATAACTCTTAATTTTCCTCCGCGTTTTGTAAATTCTTTTAATTCCTTTTCTAAAATAATAATTCCTTTAAATTTAATAAAGGAGACTAATAAGTCAATTCTGTTGGCTGATAAAATTTCTTTTTTTAATTCACTTTCTAATGAAAGTCCTACATTTCCACCAGTAAATAATTCACTATGAGTTAATCTAGTATACGGAGTTATTTCTTTAAGGTGTAAATCTAAATTTGAAAAATGAGCATCAACTTTTGTAAAAATGGCTTTTAAAACTTTTCCTTCGACATGAATTAGATCATCTTCAAATTCTTCATTTTTCAACTCTTCTTTTAAAAATCGTATAATTTTATTTGCAATTTCAATTTGTAGATCAAGTTGATTTTCTCCTTTTAATAAAGCAAAAGCATGCTTAAAACTTTTCGACAAATGTTGGGACAAAATACTAGCTGCTTCTTCCTTCTCAATAATTGCTTCTTTAATAAAAAATGAATTTCTATCAAGTGCATTTAATTTCCTTTCTACTAATTGAGTGATTAACTCTTCGTAAATTCCTTCGTTCATTTTTGTTCATTTAACAATGCTATCAATAGGGGTGAGCTTGTTTTGCCTGGTTAATTTAATTCTATTTAGCCAAACTTTTCACTTCCATACCATGATGATATTAATTTTATTCAATCATATTTATTTAA
>CANJRV010000159.1 GCA_947476825.1 Bacteroidota bacterium
CTTCTTGAAATATCTTCATAACTGGAGTTAGTGCATGAACCAATTAAACCAACTTCAATTTTCATTGGCCATCCATTTGCTAATGCAGTTTCTTTCATTTTAGAAATTGGTGTAGCTAAATCTGGGGTAAATGGTCCATTTAAATGTGGTTCTAATTCACTTAAATTAATTTCGATTACTTCATCAAAATAGTTTGCTGGATTCGCATATACTTCTGGATCTCCTGTAAGATATTCTTTAATGGCATCTGCCATGTTTGCAACTTCCGCACGGCCAGTCGCTTTCAAATAACGACTCATACTTTCATCGTACCCAAAAGTAGAGGTGGTGGCTCCAATTTCTGCACCCATATTGCAAATGGTTCCTTTACCAGTGCAACTTAAGCTTTCAGCTCCTTCACCGAAATATTCTACAATAGCATTAGTTCCACCTTTAACCGTAAGGATACCAGCAACTTTTAAAATGACATCTTTCGCACTAGCCCACCCACTCAATTTTCCAGTTAATTTTATACCAATTAATTTAGGGAATAATAGTTCCCAAGGTAAACCTGCCATCACATCACAAGCATCTGCTCCACCAACGCCAATCGCAATCATACCTAGACCTCCAGCGTTTACCGTATGGCTGTCTGTACCTATCATTAATCCACCAGGGAATGCATAATTTTCTAATACAACTTGGTGTATGATACCAGCACCTGGTTTCCAAAAACCTAAACCATATTTATTACTCACAGAAGATAAAAAGTCATAGACTTCTTTACTTTCAATATTCGCGAATTCCAAATCTGCTTTGGCATTTACTTTTGCCATGATAAGATGATCACAGTGTACAGTACTTGGTACTGCTACCTTTGGGCGACCAGCTTGCATGAATTGTAATAATGCCATTTGTGCTGTTGCATCTTGCATGGCAACTCGATCAGGATTAAAATCTACATAATCGCCTAATCTTTTAAAATTAGAAATTTGCATATTCGCATCCAAGTGAGCGTATAGTATTTTTTCGGATAAAGTAAGTGGACGTCCTAAAAATGTTCGTGCTTCATTTACTTTTTGTGGTAAGGTGTCGTACACCTTTTTAATCATTGAAATGTCGAATGCCATGTATAGAGGATGGGTTTAAATGTTGCGTAGTTTTATGTTATAAGAGAATATAATTTCTCATTTCGGCGAAGGTAGGAAATTGAAGTTTAATTGCCAATGCTAAATGAATTTTTGTGAGATGAATGGTAAACATTTTTATAGCTAAATAAAATATGTAATGAACTCTATAAACTTTAGGTGCAGATGTATTGCGGCAACGATAGAATGGAAAACCCGGATTTCGCAGCTTTGAGCGAAAACGGATTCTGACGTTTAGAGTCAGGACGTGTTCGCCGCCCAAATAATTCGCAAATGCTTTTCGTTTCAATATCTTTAAAAAGGAAAAGAGAATATGTTTTTTTTATTGGATGTATATTATCCATTGTATGAAATAAGGATTTTAACTTCTCACAAATAGCGAACAAACATTTTATTTGAATTTCTCATTGCGCTGTTCTTTATATTAAGCTTAGCTTTGCGACCATATGGTACAATTTTCAAAAGAACAATTAACGCAAGCTCTTCTTGCTTTTAATATTAAGGAGTTGAATGAAATGCAAGTAGCAACAATTGATGCTTGTGAACAGCCTCGAGATATAATACTTCATTCTGCAACTGGTTCTGGTAAAACACTTGCTTTTTTATTGCCACTCTGGAAAATACTTCAGCCAGAAGCAGAAGGCGTACAAGCGATTATTATAGTGCCTTCTAGAGAATTGGCTTTGCAAATTGATGATGTATTTCGTAAACTAGCAACGGGTTATAAGGTTACACTTTGTTATGGTGGACATAAACGGGAAATTGAAGAAACAAATTTAATTCAAGCACCTGCTATCATTATAGGCACGCCAGGCAGAATTAGTGATCACTTACGTAGAGGTAATTTTAATCCAAATACCATTAAAACATGTATACTGGATGAGTTTGATAAATCCTTGGAATTAGGGTTTTTGGATGAAATGAATTTTATTATTGGCACTTTAAAGAATCTTGAAAAACGGATTCTTACTTCAGCAACGAATGCGGTGGATGTGCCAGATTTTATAGGTTTGAAAGAGCCTTTGGCATTAAATTTTTTGACAGATGAAAAACCTAGTGCAGAGAAATTAGCTTACTACACAGTGCTTACGGATGATAAAGATAAACTCAATAGTTTGTTTCATTTGATCTGTTATTTGGGAAATCGCTCCACTATTATTTTTTGTAACCATCGAGATGCGGTTGAACGAACAAGTCAACTGTTAACGGATAAAGGGATTCTGAATGTGTTTTATCATGGTGGCATGGAGCAACAAGAAAGGGATGTTGCTTTGTGTAAATTCAGAAATGGAACTTCATCCATTTTAGTAACCACAGACCTTGCCTCGCGTGGTTTGGATATACCTAATATTCGATATATCATTCACTATCATTTACCCATGAGTGAAGAAGTATTTACACATCGCAATGGTCGTACTGCACGAATCGAAACTAGTGGAACCATTTACACATTGCATGCGGCAGATGAAGAGTTGCCAGAATATATTACTGCAAATTCGGAAGAGAAAATAATTTCAACGGATGAACCTATTCCTGAAAAACCGGATTGGTCTACCTTATTTGTTGCGGCAGGGAAGAAAGACAAAATAAATAAAATAGATATCGTAGGGTTTTTATCCCATCAAGGAAATTTGAAAAAAGAAGATATTGGTTTGATTGAAGTAAAAGATTATTTTTCTTTTGTTGCCGTAAGAAAAGTGAAGGTTGGTCAAGTGTTGCATTTGATAAAGGATGAGAGAATTAAAAATAAAAAAGTTAAAATTGCCTTGGCAAAATAATTAACCCAAAGTATATTCGTTTCATTCGCTTGTGGATACACAACTTAAAAACCTTGCTGATGCAGAGTTGATAGAACTCTTTCGTTCCAATAATAATTCGGAAGCGATTGGTGTTTTATTCCATAGATATTATCATTTGGTATATGGTGTATGCATGAAATATTTGAAACATCCTGATAATTCGAAAGATGCTTGTATGCAAATTTTTGAAAAATTATTTGCAGATTTGCCTAAACATGATATTCAATTTTTTAAGGCTTGGTTGTATCGTGTGGCGCAAAACCATTGCCTCATGCAACTCAGAAGCAATAAGCATATTACACGATCTGTGGATGTCTTTCCAGAATATAGTATGGAATATAAAGACACCTTGCATCCAGCGCTCGCCAAAGAAAAAATGTTAACTATGATGGAAGAAGCAATATTAGAATTGAACCCGGATCAAAAATATTGCATTGAATTATTTTATTTAGAAAAGAAGACCTACAATGAAATTATGGACATAACTGGTTTTAACTTTATGCAAGTCAAAAGTTTTATTCAAAATGGGAAAAGGAATTTAAAAATTAAATTAAACGAATCTATTATTGATGAGTGATTTAACTAATATATGGATCGAAGGTAATTGCTTGTCTCAAGCACAATTGCTAGACTATATTCAACAAAAGTTGGATAGGGATGAAATGTATATGGTAGAGACGCATATCAATGATTGTCCTTTTTGTAGTGATGCCTTAGACGGTTTATTTGCAGAAGATATAAAACAAACTTCAACGCAGTTTTCAGAAATCAAATTATTGGGAGAAGAGCAGATACGAAAAACTTTTTCTACAGAAACATTACAACCAGATCATAAACAAAAAGAGGAAAGCAAAAAATCAACAGCACTAACTTTTTCCTTCACAAAATCAAAATGGAGCGTTGCCGCAGGATTATTGCTGTTAGTGGGTTTGGGTGGTTATAGTGTGTATTCCTATTATGAGGCACAGCAACATCATGAACTTGCCCTGGAAACTAGTAATAGTAAGTTGGACAAGACAGAATATAAAATAAATAGAGATACCAATGCAAATGAAATTAATCATTTAAGTGTAAAGGCTATTGAAGATATTCCAAACCCAGAAGAACAAACCAAGAAAGTCAATCGATCAGTAGATATAGACAAGAAGGAAGACCTTACACAAGCAGTCAAAAATTTACCATTTACTCCGAATGCAAATCCTACAATAAGAGAATCTTCTGCATCCTTAGATGCGCCAATTTCAAAACAAGAAACAGCAAATGAATCTAAAGTTGTTGCAGATAAGGAAATGCAAAATCAATCGGATGACTATGCGAAATCAGAACAAAAATATGTTGCTCCTCAAAATGAAATTCAAGCTAAGCCCTCAGTTGCGGGAATGAAAAAGAGTAAGGATATGATAACTAATTATGCGCCTAGTGCAAATCAAATGAATTATTCAAGTTATGAAAATAATGCATCAAAAAGTACTGATGAAGTTGCTGTTGTGCAGGGTGCTACCATAAGTTCTGCGTCTACATCAAAAACTGGAAGTGATTTTGAAAAAGGGAAAACGTTATTTAATCGTGGGAACTTTAAAAAGAGTATTCGTTTGTTTGAAAAAGCTTTGCAAGAAAGCAATGCAAGCAACAAAGAAGATATTCAATATTATTTAGCACAAGCGTATATAGAAGTAGGGGAGAATGAAAAGGCCTTAGCATTGATTTCAACATTGAATAGCAGTTCGAAATATAAATCTAGGTCAACCCAATTATTACAAAGAGTTACTAAATAAAAAAAGGCTGCCCATTTAATTGAGAAGCCTTTTTTTCCTAGTTATTTCTATTATTTCTTACGAATGGATTGAGAATAATTAAGTCCTTTATTATTGGTGATATAAACCATATAAACTCCATCTGCTAAGCTTTGCAAGTCAACGATACTGTTGTTGTATCCTGCTGCTAATTGAATGTCAATGGTTTTTACATTTCGACCAGTTGCATCCAAAATTTTCACATTTGCAACCGTAGCTTTAGCTGTATTGATATCAATATTCAATTCTGTATTTACTGGATTAGGATATAAAGTGA
>CANJRV010000160.1 GCA_947476825.1 Bacteroidota bacterium
AACAATGCAAGCAACGAGAAATTACGATTGCCTTGCAACGTTTCAAAAACCTTGTTACAAAAACAGGGCAAAAAAGATATGAGTTGAATTCATATAATGAGCGTTTGTTTTTGACGAATGCAGATATACTACCGGTTGGTACTCGGATCATCTCTGATAGTAATTCACTAGAGATATCAGCTAACCAACAAGCGATGGAAGCACTGGAAGAATTTAGTGGACTGGTGAGTGTGGAGCTACCGGCTAATTCAAATGCAACGCCTGTTTTAGAATTCATTCAAATCTTAAGCGCATGAGTAGAAAGAAAATATATCATGTGATTGATGTGAGTCAGAAGATGATCAAGACCTTTCCAAAGCAAGGGTATCAGCAGGTGTATTTCAATGCGGTTTTTTATCGCAACGGAAAGAAACTCAATAGTATCGATCAAGCAGAGGTATCCAATTTTTCAGCGCTTATTCGAAGCTATGATAAATCAGAGAATCCGGATAAAGTAAAAGTAGAATTCAAGGATAAAGCAAGCGGTACACTTATTTGGGCGAAGACGTTTGAATGGCATGAAGTAGATGAAGAACTACCACGTAATCTTTCCGGTTATGCAGGACTTGGTGAAGCAGAGATCACAGATATGGTGCAACGCAAGTTCTCAGAAATGGAGCGAAGTAAAGAGATCGAGCGCATGAGCATTGAGCTAAGCCGATTGCAATCGCTCAATGAAGAGTTGGAGTTTCAGGTACAGGATATGCAAAATAGTTTGGAAGCAAAAAAGCAGGTGGAATACTATTCGAGCATTATCGGCATGGCACTTCCAGGTCTAGCTAAGTTTTTAAGTAACTCTCCCATAGGTACAGCGATTAATTTTTTAGCGGGTACTTCTGAAGATGAAAAGACATTGGATAGTCCGCAGACCGATGAAGGTACGATACAGCGCACAACCATTTTAGAAATGATACAAGGATTTTGTTCTACACTAAGCAATCAGGAACTAGGCTCTTTGTATTTATTACTGAGTGAGATTGAAAAAGACCGCTCACAACTTCAGCGCATTCTGCAACAAATCACACAATCGCCGCAAAGCACAAATCTATAAATCATGACAACAAAAGAAATCAAGATTCAAGTAAAAGTAACAAACGAGCAACAGGCAAGGCATGCTGAAAAAGCATTGCAAACAATTGCGGATAATTTCATGATTCAAGAGCTAGTGATGATCTCCAAGAAAATTGAAATGCCGCTGGTGAAGATGAAAATAAAAAGTATGCTCTAAAAAAATTACTTATGCAACAAAACACCCATACAGAACATGAAGACCTACGCTCGAAAGTGGTCACCGGTTTACTACTGGTGGGTGGCATTTATATTACCTACCGGATTGGCAATAAAATTATCTCTGAGATACATAAGAAAAATACGCAGTCACAGGCCGATGATAGTCCTGAGGTTAGACAAGCTATAGCACTTCGGTCTGCTATGAATCCTTCAGGTATTCGTTGGATGATGAGCTTTGATACAACCAACACAAGTATCGTTTTAAACACTGCACAAACTATTACTAATTTGGATAAAGTAAGTCAAGCGTATAAAAATTTATATGCTGATAATTTACTGGATGATCTACAATCAGAGTTGTCTGCCGCTGAGTATGAAAAATTCTTTAACCTAGTGACGAGCAATCCGGCCAAGAATACAAGTGCTGGGAGTGCAGCTCCCATTAAATATGCCAAGGCTAATGAATTAGTGGTTTGCAAAAAAGAAGTCTATATCCGAACAACACCGGATGCCAGTAATCATGGAAAGATATACGAACAATTCTCTTCTAAGAATATTATTCGACTAGCCAAGCCTGGTGAATTTTTAGGATATGCCACCGGCAAACAAGCCTACGATTCAGTTAACAATGTAAAATTTATTGAAGTAGCTTTTGTTGTCAATGGTGTAAAAGCACCGGACAAATACAAAGCCAAGAACAAACAAGCTTTCACCTATTGGGTATCGAGTTCAAATACCTACGTGGATATTTTTAGTTATTACAAAAATATGTTCGATACTTATCCAGCCACGATTGGAGCAACCCAATGGATGAAACCAAGAGATTATTTCACACTCAAAGGCATTGCTATGCCGAGACTTTTAACACTACGTGATACGTCAGTTCTTGATGAGCAATTAGTGCCTATTAATCAAGCAGGGCCGAATACCATTTTGGGACAACTCATCATGAGTATGAATACTGGTGATCAGGAATACTTACAATTCAGAACCGTTGACAATACCATTCGTTGGGTCAACAATAAAAACATCCTTTTACAACAATGAGTACAAGCACATTAAATTCCACTCAACAATATGTAAGCAAGCATTATGAATACGCAAGAAAAGCCGGTGAGCGTTTTCGTATGGATCCATTAGTCATTCTTGCACAAGCTGCACATGAGAGTGCATGGGGTTCTTCATCTCTGGCAAAAAATCAACATAATTTCTTTGGCATTACAGCAGCGGGATCACCCAATGAATTTTGGAAAGGCGATGTGTATCAAAGTGGAGGCAAGTATAAATTAAAATTCAGGGTTTACCCAAGTCCTCAAGATAGCTTTTATGATTTTGCTCGGCTGATTGCCAGTAAATACAAAACGGCTCATGCCGTGGCTACGAATTACAAAGATTACGCAACCAAGATTTCTCAAAGCCCATACATATCGGAATCGAATGGCGATAATCGATCGGTATATAAAAACGCGATCATCTCCATGTATGAGAAGATGGCTCCTTATGCCGGAAAAATTATTAGTCAGGTCATCACTGAACCAATCGCCGAGGTGATAAAAAAAAAGACGCTCCCATCTACTTCTCCTTAGGTTCTGCTGCCCTTCTTTTTTTAGCAGGACGAATGATCTATAAAACTTGGTTTCAAAAACAAAATTAATACATGGCTTTCACGCTTACACATATACGCACTGGAGATCAACATCCACATACCCTTCGAGATATTTTAGAATTTCTTGGAGATCCTGTGAATGATGAAATCATTATACATGGTGAAACCTATCGTATCAGTTCAGTACAAGGAGACCTCACAAATTCTAATTCAGGGTCTGTGAATTTAGATTGGATGAAAGTCAGTATACCAACAAGCGGAATGCAGAATGGTCAGAATATTTTTACCATCTCGCAAACCTTCACAGATCCTGAAGGATTGTTCCTTGTTGTCAATGGCTCTCTATTTGATTGCGGTGTCAATGGAGCATTTCATGTCGAGGGTCATACTCTTTATTGGCATGGCCCTTTTGCACTCGATCCAAACGATGTGGTGTATCTAAAATATCTCACCGCTAATTAATCATATAATCATTTCATTAAAATAAAACTATCATGAGCGAACTCATAAAAATAAAACAGATTGATCAGTTGACTCAGACCTTGGCTGCTAAGGCACTTGATTCAGATGTTGTCAAAAAAGCCAATAACCTCTCGGATGTCACAGCTGCAACTGCCAGAACCAATCTGAGTTTATATTCCAAGGCGGAAGTCGATGCAATGATATTGGGTGCAAAGGATGCCTATAATGTAGCTGATCTCACAGCTCGTGCGGCTCTCACCGGACTCAAAGTAACTGATCGTGTCTTTGTCAATGATGATGGAGACAGTAAATGGGCACTCTATATTGTTACAGCAGTTACTACCGGAACCGGCTCCACCTCCACTTTCAAAAAAGTAGCCGATGAGGATTTGTTTACCAATGCGCTCACTGCGGCAGCAATCAAAGCTGCGTATGAAAGTAATTCCGATACCTATGCTTTTAGCGGAGCTTATAAAACGAAGCTAGATAGAATCACGGTAAGTGCAAATGTCAATTTAGATACAATTAAATCGACAGCAGATAGTGCCCTCGCAAATGCTGCAATATCACAATCAGCAGCTAACACCGCATCGACTACTGCAACAGCCGCTCAGAATACTGCCAATACTGCATCTACAACCGCAACGGCTGCACAGACAGCGGCCAACAATGCGCTTGCCATTGCCAATGATGCAAATAACCTGGCTGCGACTAAGCAAGATGCTTTCAATAAATACACAGAGACTTTTACCGGACTTACTGCGGCTGATAATTCCAATATCCAAGTAACGCTTACAAAAATAACGAAAGCCGGAATGGAGGTATTAGTTTTTTTCAATGGCGTTCGTGTAAAGACAGTAACTAATACCGCAGGATCAAATATTGTTACGTTTCGGGTTCCTTATATCACAGAAGCAGCGGATGACATCATGATTACTTACGCAGGTTAAACCACAAATTGAATGGCAAAAATTTCGGCAAAACAAGTTGAGGGTGTTGTGGATCTAGTAAATGATCAGAACATAGCAGGCAATAAAATATTTTCTGATTCGATCTCAGTTACTACAGCTGATGATACATTCACGATGATCACTATTGTGGGCGCTTATATCTATTGGCTGCAAGTACCGAATCAACTTGACTATGAAGGAAATCTTCGCTTAGGGCCAGATTTAAATACCGGAACACTCGTTAAACAGATTTTTGATAGAAAAGATGGTTGGATAGCCACGCAATAAAATGATAAAAAATATGAACTTTCAAACACGTTACCAATTGACACGCAGAGCTGGAGTTTATTTAGCGATTGTTACACTGATTGCCATTTTTATGCATATGGAAACGCTTGCCACCAGCTGTATTGCCGGCTTGATGACTATTCTTTCTGCATACATCTGGGCACAAACAAGAAGGCCAAGTGTCTTTCCAGATTCAACAGTTCAAGCAGCTGAAACCAATACATTGTCAAATCGAGATATATGAATAAAATACTTTGGACGATAGCCGCTGCCAGTGCAGCCGCTTTAATTTTTAAATCCACACAGCCGTCTTCTCATAATGATCATCCGGTAACGGCTGCTCAA
>CANJRV010000161.1 GCA_947476825.1 Bacteroidota bacterium
GTGTATTGATTTCCAATAAAAATATTGACTGGATCACCAGCACAATAGGTTGTATTGGTTAATGGCAATGGCGCATAAATAGTATCTGTCAAATTGTTTTGCATCCAAGCCAATCTGTTGTGTACATTGGTTTTCAAAGAATTAATATCATACAAAGTATTTTGCCAACGGTTCACATTGCGTTGCTTTGCGTTACGAGTATAGACTTCATTACTGTCAATGTAATTATCAAAAGCCGCATCTGTAAAAATAGTTTTTCTAAGATTGCTATAGCGGCAAGATAGTCTGGTATTGAACACAGAATCTGTTCTTAAACGTTGCCACCAAAAAGGAAAAATCCAATAGCCATGCGTTATGATATGAACCCAGCCTGTGTCGCAACAATAGCCTCTGTCTGCATCCCAAGGTGGACCACAATGTAACTTTCCACCATGCGTAGATTTTTCTTTATACAAATAAGTACTTCTGCCATAAGTATCATAATTGGTGCTGTATTCGCTCACTATTAAAAAATCAATGAGGTGTTTTTCTTCCGCAAATTTTCGCCATCCAATATTCGGGTCTTGATAGCTTGGCGATTGTAATGC
The DNA here is from genome assembly GCA_947476825.1 of Bacteroidota bacterium. Classification (GTDB taxonomy): domain Bacteria; phylum Bacteroidota; class Bacteroidia; order Chitinophagales; family Chitinophagaceae; genus OLB11. Next base: position 588 of record CANJRV010000161.1, read on the forward strand.
ATCTTCAAAACTATCTACAAATGAATGAATATAATTGAGCTGTTGAGTAGGTATTGTATTTTGTTTTGGATAAACAAGTTTATACTCATAGGGACCAGTCAAATTTTGAAATTGATACCCAGGATAATTGGACCACCAAGCCGGAGGATCTCCATTGGGATTGATTTCTATGATATAACCGCCAGTCAAATTTACACCAGAAGTGTCTACAGGTTTCAATTTGGAAATATCTACACGATTCGAATCTCGTTTTACTTTTTCGGTTAAAATATACATGCCTGCGTAAGTGCCATTGACCACTAGCTCACAGAATTTTGTTCGTGGTGCATAATAACCCATGCGTCGCGACATCTCAAAGGTCAATGGATCTTTCATCATATACTCATCCGTTACACAAGCTTTTAATATCCAATCACTTTGTTTTGGTAAGCCTAAAAAAGCAATGGCTGTATCATTATTTGCTGCTGTATTCTGAAACTCCAAATCGTAATTCGGTTTGTCATTCCAAGCCGAAGTATAACCTTGTCTTTCTATCAATAAGTTGTATTGATTGGTATACGTTGTAGCATTGAAATTATTGATACCCGAAATATTATCAATGATTTTAATAGTGCCTGGAACTTTAGGATCATCTGGTATATTTCCACTGGGTACATCAATTTTAAAAATAGGAATATTGGATGTAGAATTATTTAATGCAGTTAGTTCCGGGTTTGCTACAAAGCTTATGCTCCAACTCACCAACGTACCCGTGATGCCATTTACATTATTGTCTAAATAATATAGAGTCCATGATCCATTTGGATTTTGGCCATTGGTAAAACTACTTAAATTATCATACGCCATATAGGCTCCACTAAAGGGCGCATTGGCATAACGTATCGAATTACTTGCATACAATCTAAAACATGCGGATGTAAAATTATTATTTGTGCCACCATTATATTCCGATAAAACAGCATAGCTACCACTTGGTGAATACAGCCCTAGATGTACATCTGCAGCACTTGCATGATTGAGCGTAACACAGACTTCATAAAAACCATTGGTCGAATTAGAAGCTGCAGGTGCACCAGAAATGTTCAAAGGAAAATTTAATGTGGTTCCTTCTGCACAGACTTGATTTGGTGAAGCAGTGAATGTTTGCGCGGAGGCAAATCGACCAAATAAGATTAAAATAAGTAGACTGAATCTGAATTTCATTATGCGAATTATTGCTTGTTGAATTTTACGTAATAAGTCTTCCCTGATTTGTCTGCGCATTGCAAAATATACATGCCATTTGCTAAGGCAGCAATATTTATTTCTTTCTTGTCTGCAGAAGTTGTGATGGCTTGAACTTGTCCAGCTGCATCGAATACACTTAGGTTGTTTAAGCTTTTAGTGCTTTGAATATGCAATACATTTGTTGCTGGATTTGGATAAATAGCAAGATAAGAATTGTCCTCAATATCTTGTAATCCCAATGGTTTACATGCTGGGTCGTAAGCCATGCCAGGAGAGCCTTGAGGGCAACCAGCAAACCAAGTTGCAGCAGCATTATGATTACCTGCATACAATCCATTTTCTAAAGTTTTACCTAGCCCATTTGCATCAGTAGGCCAAGGCGCATTTACACCATAGCAAACACTGTATTTCAAAGTACCCAAATTGTCAAACAATCGAATGACATCAACTGTATTGGATAATGAAAATCCAATAGGTCCCATACTATTTGTAACAGAAGGAAATTGGGTATTGAATTTTGCAGCGTCTTCATACAACACCAAATATTGATTGGCATTGATGCTCGCATTTGCTGGAAAAGTATAAGCATTCAAATCATCCCCATTCTTGATGGTCCATCCAGCAAGGCTAAAAGGCGTATTATTTTTATTGTATAATTCTATCCAATCACCAGCATCAGCAGTAGTAGATGAATTATAATTAATTTCAGAATAAATTGGCGTTTCCACACAAGGGTTATAGGCTACACCTGGTGAACCGCCCATGCAGCCAGCAAACCAAGAGGATGCATTGTTCGGATTTGAGCTAGCAGAAACTAATTCTAAAGTGCGGCCATTGCCATCGGTACTACATTGCCATGTATCATAAAAATCGACGGAGGTAATAAATTTACTGTCCTTATCTCGTATCACTAATTTTTGTCCAGCATTGTTAAGTTTAAAACAAAGTGGTCCAATTTTATTCGTGACAGTTGGAAACTGAGCAGCAAATAAAGCACTATCTGCATAGATGACCAAACGTGCACCAGCAGCGAGTGTCGTGCCATTCGGAATCACACAATACTTCTCATATTGATCCCCATCTAAAATTATGGCATTCGAAATATCCAATGAAGTAGTTCCATAATTATACAATTCTAACCAATCGCCTGCATTCAAAGTATTGTCACTATTGAAATTAATTTCATCAATCACTAAGCTAGAATTGGAAGTGGCATTACAAGGTTGCGTGGTTGCATACATATTCGCATCAAGCCAAGTCATTCTATTGGTAATCCAAAGTTTTAATGAATCTACTTCGCCTTGCCAACTATTGGCTATCCATCCATTTGGCCACACATAAGTGCCTATGGTTTGCCAAATGGCAGAGTCTCTAATAGAAGCAGGGCGCAGGTTTACAGTGAATGTATCCAAACGAGCAAGTATGGCTGGCGTGCTCAATGTGGTTGTACGAAGTTCATTCCATCTACAATTCAATAAGTTTTTAAAATAAGGATCTTGCAACATTTTGTCTATCCATTTGCTACTACCATCACCACAGCCATTATACATTTGCCAACCTGCAGTTTGATATCCATTGCAATAATTTCCATTGCCAAAACTGATATTAAAATCCCATAATGGTCCCATAGTAAATCGTCCGCAATTGCTATTTCTATCTTTGTGCATATAGGTGCTCAAACGATAACCATCTACATTGTTCGATACTTCATTGATGATAAACCAATCTACAAACGAATACACGTTTGCCACTTTACGATAGCCAATATTTGGGTCGGTAAATGTTGGACTGAATAATACAGATTCAAAATTGTCGATATAATTTTTGAGATAGGTATTTTGTGTGCTTGTAATCTCATCCCATTTTGGATATTCGTTTTGAATGGATACACCTTGATTCGTTGTGTTCCAACCAGGACCACTGTTACCTGTGAATTTATCAATTTTAAAAATATAACCACCAGTCAATGCATCACCGCTATTCATAGAAGTATCTAGTTTGGCAATATCCACTCTATTTTTATCTCGTTTAATTTTTTCTAATAAAACATATACACCTTGATTTACGCCATTGATCACTACTTCTACATGTTGTTCACGCGAAGCATACCAACCCAAAGCTCTTCCTAAATCATAGGTCAATGCATCACGCATAAAAGTTTTATCATTATAGGTATTCAGCAATACCCAATCATGTTCGGCAGGCATGCCCAATAAAGACACATTTTGATTAGCCCCAGCAGCAGTTATAGTACTAAATCCAAAGGGCATTTTAGGAAAAGATTGTGAAGTTGAACCTCTATGCTCAATAGATATTTTACCATTATAATCATTGAATGGATCAAGGATACAATTTTGTTGACCAACACCATTATAAATAATGCCCATGTCACAATTGATTCTTGGATTATCTACTATGGTTTGTCCCAAGGTATTAATCACGAGTAAAGGTAAATTGGATTGCAAAGGCATATAATTCGGTGCAATAAACCATGACGGTGCGCTTAAATAATTCGTACTTGTATTTTTAATACCCAACATTAAAAAAGGACGAGCCGTTAAGTCTAGTGAAGTTGAACTATTATTATGTACTTCTATGCTCAAAGTATTGATTCCATTGTATAATAAAGTATCTACATTGCCTATCGATAACGAATAATAATCAGGTTGTTGATTTTGGTATAATTGTGCTTCATGATCTTGTGTAGCAAAATCATCCCATTCTTGGTTAGGATCTATATTGCTTCGAGCTACTTCTATACCATTGATATAGGCTACAAATCCATCGTCATAATCCATGCATAAAATCACTTGATGAATGAGTGCTGTATCCACAATATTAAAAGTCTTGCGCATGTATACCGTACGGGAAGTGCTTGGTATAACTGTATTGTCATCATTGTCGCCAAAGCCCATGCCACCAGTGCCGCTAGCCCATGAGGCATCGTTATAGGTGGTAATTTCCCAATTTGACAATGTCGAATTAGGCACAATATATTTCCA
>CANJRV010000162.1 GCA_947476825.1 Bacteroidota bacterium
TGGAAGCTATCAGAGTCGATTTAGATACTCGCCTTACTGCAATTCCAAGGCAGAATATGTTAAGAGATGCGTTTCATCTTTCGGTACGTTCAGTTGCGTCAGCACAAGCAGGTGCAACAATTGCAAATGTAAAAGCCGTTTCAAGAGAAGAAGTTCCAAATGAGAGTATTGTAGATAAACCATTAATCAGAACTTATCCTCCGGTTTATGATAAAGATTATCTGGCAGTAAGAATTAAGCAAGGTTATTTACCTATGCCTTATAGAAGATTCTCTGGTGAAGTGGCAATTAAATATTTTCCTAAACCTGTTCAGCCGAAGCCTCAGTTAAGTATGGTGCTTCATTACAAAATGTGTTCTTATCTAGGCAATTATGGAGCAGGTCAAACAGTTAAGACTTTTAGCTTATTACCTGGCGAAAAAATGGAAATTGGAATTCGCCACTATTTAAGAAATGAAAGTGTCCAAAAACTTACACAACATGTTTTGGATAGTTTCTCTACATCGGCTGCCGATGATTTACAAAATATATTAGAAGATGAAGATACAGATTCAGGATTACACTCTGGAACATCAACCTTTAACTCTTCATCAAGTGGCAATGTTGGTGGTAATGCCGGATTAAATCTTGGAGTTTTTAGTCTCGGTATAAGTGCAGGTTATTCTTCGGATAAATCATCTGCGAGTACAGTTACGGATGGCACTCAATGGCAGGGACGACATTTAGCAAGCGCGGTGAGTAGTCATGTTTCTAAAGCTGATTCATTACGACAAATTGATGTAAATGTAGAAAGTACTGTTACAAATATTTCCGAAGATGAAGAGACAATCAAAAGAACATTGGAGAATTTTAATAAAAGTAGAGTATTGAATTTTGTTTTCCGACAACTATTGCAAGAGTATTTTACAATTACGTATTTGGATGATGTAACATTTGTTTATGGAAACGGTTATCCTGAACATGATAAAACTTGTCGATTATCTGATCTCGATAATATGTTGACAGATATTCTTATCGACAGTACCGCAGTGACTGTGGTAAAAAATAAAATCTATAAATATCTCTGTAGCATTTGTGACTACAAAGGGGAGCTAATCGGATTCATTGATTCTGTAACTGAGCACCTAGCCAATTGTATTGACACCCATGATACAACTGAGGATATCACTTATGTCAAAAAAAGAAATTTTTTAGCTGAAGATTTCCCTTCAGAACAACGTCAAATTTATCGTGGGAAGGTTGTTAATGGAATTATTGTGAATGTTGAAGATAGAATAATAAGAACATCTTCATTAATAACAGAAGCATTATTAGGTAAAGGCGAAGCACTCGACTGCTATAATCAAAAGCTACAAGATTCGGCAGCACAAAAAGCTTACCTCGAAAATTTAGAGCAAGTTCAACGAATAAGTATTATTGAAGCTATTCCAGACAGTATAGATCAAGCAACCAACTATAAAAAAGTGAATGGCAATTGTTGCGATACTCCACAAACTCAAATAATTCCTTAATATTGAAATAAACTGCGAGGGTTTTGTCCTCGCAGTTTATTATTTGAAATTTCAGATATGTAATTTATTGAATTAAGAAATTTAGCTTACACAAATAGTTTACAAATAAAATAATAACACATGAATTGGAATCATATATTGGCAGATTCAGTTACAGAAGACAATGTTACTTCAACAAATACTGCCGATGATATAGTAACAAATGAAACGAATAATATTGATTCTGAATCAAATCCTAAAGATGATGAAAGCATTGCAGATTCCGATAGAATAATTTTTAGCCCAGATTTTATTGCAGACCCATTCTTAAAAAGTGATTCAGGAAATGTTGATTACATTAAAATGATAAAAAAATTAATTGGATTTAAGAATACCTATACACAAATATTAAAATACTCAAAAAAAATTATTTTACACTTTCATTCGACAGACTTGTCCTCATTAAATAAGGATAAGGAAACGGCTAATATTATCGGAATTAATAATAAAGATTCTTCCACAATTATTGGTGCAACTTTTGTTAGTTTTAATATTGATAATGGTACCAAAGAAGGAAATGAAAAACAAGTAGAAGACGTAAATGAAAACGAAATTATCCGTTTCGTAAAAATTAATATTTACTTTCAACATGACATTTACGATTATCGATTATTGGTTGCTAACTGCCATGAAATATTACATGCTTTAAGTTATGCTAAACTAATTGGAAAATATCCTCCTAATGATAATCTTTCAGAATTTAAAGAGAAATATAGAAGCACAATTAATACAAATGATGCCGTCTTAGAAGAACACATTGAAATTAGTAGATATACAGGTTTATTCAAGAATTTATGCGACTCAGTTATGATGTATTTGATAAATTACTCTGAAGTCAATCTATTGAAATGCTATAATAGCAATGGGAAAGTACACTATCTAACTACTTACGTTTCTAGAGATGATTCAATGACAAAAGCCGTATATTATAATTTCTATAATTTATTTACAGATTGTGTTCTATCGATGGTAAATTATTATTATTCACTAGACCACAACGATCATGCGAATATTCGCAAACTCATTTTTTACTGCGATTTATTTAATACCGAGGATGATTATAAGAACGATAAAAAACCTTTAACATCACCCTTCGAATATTCTTACAAATATCCTGATGAATAATACTCCGTTTATTAAATATTTTTTACTATTGCTATCCATTTCAATGAACTCTTGCAACATCAGGCAACTGTCACATCATTATTTTTTGTATAATAAAACGGTTTCAGAGAAAGTTGTGTCAAAATCATTTACAATTAAAGATAAAGATTCTATTATTATCTTTAACGAAACAAATTTTGATTCTTATAAAAAATGCAATGATTGTCCTAATCAAGATAGCTGCTTAAACTCAATAATTAATGAATACACTGAAAGGTATTTATTTAATTTGAAGAACAAAATAGGTTATACTCTTTTAGTTAAATACAAACAAATTGAAGATAGCGCATCTTATTCCACAAATAATAGAATTGCAATTAGAAATGTAAAAGTAGATACTGAATGGAAAAAAACTATTTCCTTTATTAAAAATGATACTGTATACACACTTTTGGAACAATACAATTACCCTTATCAAAAAATTGTCTATACAGGAACTGATACGATGTATGTCATTAATAAAAAAAAATATATTTGTGGTAAGTTTATTTCTTTTTTAAATGAGCATGAAACTTATTTAAATATTGAAAAAAAATCAGGGATTGTTTTCTGTGAATATAGTTTCAAAAATATTTATTTTGATGATGGAAACCAAAATTCAAAACCCAAAAATATTTTGATTGATTCAATTATCAATCTTCCACATAAAATTCAATGTGTAAAAAAAGAAATAGTTGACATAGTTCCATTCTGAATTGAGGAAAGGAAATAGTATCTGTAATTTTATAACTCAAAAAATATTTAAATTGGTTGGAATCTAATCTACCGAAAACGATACTCGAAATAATTGTTCATGTATTAAAATCATTAAAACAATTGACGTTTGCATAATCAATAAACTAACTCATCAAACAATAATTTAAAATTTTTATTATGCCTAACTATCAAATATTAGACAGCAACAACAGAAATGATTCTAATTCTATAATATACGACAATGTTACAAATCGAAATGATGAAGACCCTGACCCACAAGATGTCGGTGGCAGTAGTATAAAGAAGAAAAGACCTAAATGGGTTGATGTCTATGAAGGTTATCCTAAGAATGCAAGTGACAATGACTTACCAGCACCAGAAGTCTTTACTTCAATATTGGGAACTAATTATGATAAAAAAATATTTTCTAATGCATGTGCAACAAGGGTATCATTAGGTCTTATAAATGGGGGTATGAATATTAAACGAGAATTTAAAATTCAAAAAGGAATATTCAAAGGGGAATTCTTTATTGCAAGTGCAATTAATTTAAAAAATTGGCTAGCACAAAAAAGCATTTGGGATAAAGCTGATGAAATTATCACAGGTCCAACTGATTTAAGTTCAGTCCAATCCAGACTAGCAGGAAGAAACGGAGTATATATTATTATTGGTGGATTTTCTGATGGAGTTACTGGCCATGCATCATTGTGGGTGGATAGTAAAAAAGATATAATAAGTACTCATAACTATATTGATTATGGAGGTGATATATATTTCTGGGAGTTAAACTAAAATCAATATGAAAAAAGTCGTTTCAACAATTTTTATCCTTTTCTTATGTTTTAATTTATTCGCTCAACATCAACTATTTAACAAGGTTAAAATGAAATTGAAAAATGACAATAATTCATATGAACTATTTTTAACTTTAGGAATATTGTATAGCTTAGAAAATAATGAATTAATAAAAGCAGAATCTTATTCAGGCAAATTCACTGATTTATATAACAATTGCCAACCTTTTCTAAGATTAATAAATGAAAATGTTTTATCTAAGATTTACAAAGGTAATTTATCGAAAATAGAATTATCACATAATTCAAAAGAAATTATGAGTTTAAAACACAAAAATTTTCTCTATTTCAATAGTATCACTAAAATTATCACATTCTACACTAAAAATAAAAGGACAAAAGCTATTTTTGATAGGCTAGTTAACAACTATTACAATTATAATACTGATATTGATTTAGTAAGTGAGAATGAACAAGTAAAATATTTCAATGACTATCTAAAATATTATTATATTCAAATAAAAACCAAATAATTGATGACATGAAAACAAAAATTGTAGTTTATTATATAAAATTTCAGAA
>CANJRV010000163.1 GCA_947476825.1 Bacteroidota bacterium
AAAATTTGAAAATGAAGGAATCAGAATTTCCTCTTTGGAATTTGCGATTTAAAATTTTGGAATTTCCTCTTTGGAATTTGCCTTTTATATCTTTCAAATTAATCATCAATATATATACACTTGTACAAGATAATTATGGGAACTATAATTTGTCCTTTCTAGTTTATGGCGATGATAAAATAAAAAAAAAGGAGGCCATGCATGATAGCCTCCTTCTCTAAAAACAGAATATAAATTTGTTATTAAAAATTACGGTAGTACAATCGCACCAATGAAGCTTTGGATATTACTATCTAAGATTAAGAAATCACTCGCGTCTGTTGTGCCATCACCATTTAAATCTGTAGCTATATATCCACTATTGAAGCTTTGTATATCCATATCCATGATTAAGAAATCACTTGCATCTGTTGCTAAATCTAAATTAATGTCGCCATTATAGATAGAATATATTCCTTCTGAGGCTACATCGATTTGATTATCTCCTAAGGCTTTAGTCGCAGCTGTTGTGAAATCATAACTATTTATTCCAGAAACAAAATTCAATGGACTTGCACTCCAAGTTTCTAATGAATTACGATGTTTAAGAACGATATAATAGTTTCCAACAGCAGCTCCTGGATACGTACAGGCCATGTTACCATCAGTGAGCAATACTCCTTTGAAACTATAAGCTAACGCATATGGGGAGGTAGAATTATGTAGTTCAACTGTTAAGGAATCACAATGATTTACCGGATTTGGTAAACCTTGTAACGATAAGGTAGGATTCATTAATCCACCACCTAAATAAAAACCTTGTATAAATGCCTTTAGGTTAAGTGTAGTAACAGGCGGAGCCACTACTTGTAAAGTAGAAGTAGCTGAGTTATCTGTAATAAGATCGCCAGCAACTGAAGTACCTGCTGCACAAGTAGAACCATTTCCAAAGTTTAAATTTCCTGAAAAAGTTTGTGGAGCTGTGACTGTAACACCTTGTACCTTTAGTATAATTGTGCGACTAGTACTTACTGCAATAGGATCAGTAGAATTGCAAACTCGTAATTGTGAACCAGTGTTTGATAATATGGTCCATCCTGCTGGTAAGCCAACTTGTTGCGCATTAGGCAAAAAGGTAACTGAAGGTGGTACTTGGATTATAGGTCTAAGTTTAGCTTGTGCAATAGTTGAAATGGGGCCAGTATTACCTATTGTTACTACAATATCAATGGTAGCACCTACAGATACAATTCCTGAATTTGAAGGCAAAACGTTTATAAACGGATTGGCTTGCCCAAAAGACTTAGAAGCTATAAATGAAGTTCCAATGCAAAATAGCATTATTAATTTTAATTTTTTCATATATGAATTATCTTAATTGTTAAATTATAGAGTACTTAAACTATTGTTTGCACTATTGTTTGCTGGAGTACTATCAGAACCTCCTGAAACTGAAATAACTAAATTAGAGTTAGTACCTGCTGGTGTGCTAGCATTTCTTTTAATAGTAAAACTCAATTCAGATACACCAGACTGTGGTATAGAAACACCTGCTTTTGAAGTAGCGGTAACAAAACCACCTGACAAACTAAAATTCCAATCACCGTTATTGTAAGGAGTAGCAAAAAATGCAGAAGTACCATTAGTACCTGAAGTTGGTGTACTAGAAAGTGTTGCTATTGATGGTACTGCTAGCGTAAAACCAGATGGTACTGGAATAGTAACTGTAATTGTACCATTTGAATTACCTACTGCATTCTCAAATATATCTACCAATAATTCTGCGGTTTGATTAGCATTAAATAAGGCTGTTTCCATTTGAATACCTGGCGTTAAATCTGCACCAGCTAATGCTGCACCTGAACCAGCAGCATTTGGACGGTAATCAGGATTGGTAAAACTCCAAGCATTTACTAATACATCACATGGTGTGCTTAATACATTATTACCATTAGCAGGATTGTTTAGGTAAGTTGTTGTAGCAGCATTCTCAGCTGCTAGAGCTAGTCCGGTTGCTCCAGTAACAGTCGAATTAAAAGTATAATCCATAGCAATTACATTATTTTTAAAGGCTGCTTGGCCATTGGCTAAAACATCTGCATCCATTATTAAACCTCTCCAATTGTTCATTAAGATGCTATTATAAATTTTCAACTCTGAATTTCTTCTTATTCGAGCTCCTCTTCTAAAACCATCAGCTGTTGGTTGAGTAATACCCCCTGCATTGCTACTACATCTAAATGCACCTATTTGTGTTACATTGTAAAAACTTGCAGATGTTTTTGGTAAAATTGTAAATGGTGCTGTGCCGTTATTGTCAGATTCAAATCCTTCTGAAGTAGAAATAGCAGGAGCATCCGAAACCGCTGGATCTTTAACACCCAATGCAAATTGTACCGTTCCACTATAACCATTGTCAGTATCAAAATCATCGTCAAGAGTTCTATAAGCTACTAAATGTTGACAATTTACTGAACCTCCAAACCACTCAAAAGCATCGTCCATACCAAAAGAGGCTTGTATATGATTGATAGTAGTACCACTACCTACAGATCCCATAGTTAAACTATTCATTTCATTGTTTGCTGCGATCACGAAACCTGCAAACTCAATACGAGCGTAAGTTAATGAACCAGAATTATCATTTGGAGTGTTACCACCATGACGAGCACGAAGATTTGTAGCACCTATACCTTCAATTGGAACTTCTGTGCCTAAGTTATTCAATGCTCTACCCTCAATAATTAAACCTCCCCAATCTCCTTTTACTCTTGCACCGATTGCTTTGCTAGAGGTAAATACAATTGGATTACATGGCGTTCCGTTTGCAATAATTTTTGCTCCTCTTTGTATTACTAAAGCACTAATTACTGTATTTGCATCTCCACGAACAACTGTACCTGCTTCTATAGTTAGTGTTACTAAACTATCTACAAATACAGTACCTTGTAGTAAATAAACATTATTTTTTGTCCATGTAGTATTAGTCGTAATTACGCCTGTTACATTTACTGTAGGTGCTCCATAAGAAGCGTTCTGTGGATCCCAGTTTGTCCAATTATCTGTCCACATTGCTTCTGGAGCAGGTGCAAATGCACCACGATAATTTGTAGGTACTACTTGTGCCATAGCCATCATACCTGTAACAGCTAATAAAAATGTAAGTGTTAAAATTTTTTTTGTCATTTTGATTTTTTTTTAGATTTAAATTTATATTTAGAGCACAAATGTATTCCAGAAAAATACATAGCTACATTCAATTGCATTATGAAATTGTAACCCTAATATTAATTTAATGTATTTCCAAAAATTCATTGGAAGTGTTATGAATATTGAAGTATAAATATGATCTCGTTGAAAATTGAAATTCATGCAAAAAAGATCTGGTAAACTATACTTGTGAAATTTAGTCCACCAAAATACGTTTAAGCATAAATCAATGGTTGTTGAATCTATTGCATATACATTCCTTAGACCTTAACCCCAAATTCATTTTGCCCGTCTCTCATTTGTGTTGCTTTGGCTATTGAGATCTAGGCAATATTCAGCGTAGATTCTCCAATCTCTATTTTCATTGGCTCTGGAAAGATTTGACTTGGATATTGCAATTCTGATATCAAGATGATACCATTTCGATTGCTGTGACTGAAGTACGATAGCGAAGTCGCTCAAGCCATCACGTTCACACATTTGACCAAAAACCATACATAGCAAATAATACTATCTTGATTTATAAAATAGACCAAAGGGCTTTTTAGAAATCTTAGATGGTATTATGCCGATTGAATAATGGATGGTCTATCTATTACTTCACACCGGTATGATACTAACACGAAAATGATTTTACTTTAAAATTACCGTTATCCCTTTTGTCCCTTTTATTAAATTCATTAAGGCTTAAGAATTCTATTTCTTGAGAGAATACCTATTTGCCAACATGCATAGTCGGCTAATATAGCTATGAAACAGTCTATCTGCAAAAGCCGATATTTTTTCAAATTGTTGAAATGAAATATTCGCTGTAAGTGCAACAATAACAAGAGACTCAAGGCAATCGATAGCTCAACGTATGGACTTCAGATGCCACATCTTTAAGTACAGAAAAATAGCGAAATTGATTTAATTAATGATTTCATAATATTAAATAAATCAATTTACCTTATACATAGTTTTATGTTTGCAAGAATTAAATATGTCGTGGCGATAGAATTTTACATTATTTTATTTACTTTATCATTATTAAATATCTTTTTAGCACTTACGTTAAATGCAACTAGTCTTGTATTAATTAAAAAGGTTGAAAATAATATTATTCATGTAAAATTAGGACTTAGTGCAACCTTAATGGGAAATTCTTGCAAACAACATTGTAATGTCAACATGAATAAATTGATTTAATAGCAAATTATTAAATTATAAATAACTATTATCTATATTTCAATGAAAATCCTAAAACAATTATTTATTTTCTTTTCAATTATCTGTTTTGCAAAATTTAATACATTTGGACAAGCTAATCCTTTCATAAATGTTTTGCCATCCAATTCAGGTGTTGTAACTACAGGTGGTATTATAGATATTATTGTAACTATTGGAAACACTGGACCTATATCAGCAGTTCCGCAAGCAAAGCTTAGACCAATTATTCAAGTACCACCTTCAGTTACCTTTTTGCCTAATGCGCAACAAGTTGGCTTACCAGCAGGATGGACCATATTATTAAACAATGGTTCTCAATTACGACTTTGTAATTCTACAGATTCTATTCCAGTAAGTAC
>CANJRV010000164.1 GCA_947476825.1 Bacteroidota bacterium
ATTTAAAGCATCTAAACGAGGATCTTTGAAGACATTTACATATTGTTCTACGATGATAGCCGTTGTATCTGGAACAAATACATCCATTTGCGCAAAGCCATTCAGTGCGAAACAACAACAGACTAATAAAGTGGCAAGGATTTTCATAAACGAAATTCTAATCGAGACGGCAAATATATTCAAATTTAGAAAAGTGTTGTTCTAAAAATTGTTTTAAACTTTATATTCATTCTGCCACACTTCTCTTTCCTTGTAGAGATCTAAGCTAAAACGCTTATTAGGCAAGGGTTTTAGGAATTTATTTTTTAGAATTTGTATAAATGTTTTATTACACTGCATTTACTTATAAAGCAAATAGTTTGTTCTAAGGAAATGAAAGGAAGTAGATGTTATTTATTTTTTTTATGGGCTTCAAATGTTAATGTTTGGAATATCCAAATTTTTATTTTATATCTTTATAGCACACCTATAAATATTAAATTTATGAAAACGAAAATCTTAACAAAACAGAACATAACAATTAAATTCTGCAAGTTATGGGAATGGAAATTACTTCTCGTTCTAGTGTTACTATGTATGGAGTGTTTTTCAACGAATTGTTATGGGCAAATTCAGTGTTTACCAATATGGTGTAAGGTTGATACAATTGATATTAGTACTGGTTATGATCATATAAATGGGGCATTTTATGCTGATTGTGCTCAAGATGAGTATTGGAGATTAGTAAATGGACCAGTTAGTCAAGGACCATATCCACGTTGTGCGATTTCCCAAGGTCCAACAGCAATGAGGTTTGCTTCTTCAGATGCTTGTTGCATAGGAGCAGATTGTAATAATATTCCAGTTGATGGAAATTTCGGATTAGGGAGTTGTATGCTGCCATTAGCTACTGATGCTTATGTTTTTGAAAGAGATTTTCAAATTTGCGCAAATGGAACATCAACTTCTAACGCAATATTAGATATACATGATTTTGCAGGAGATAATGAAGTAAGAGAAATAAGGTTATTAGGTCCTAATGGTTACAATAATCTTTTGGATAATACTTGTTGGGAGGTGAATGGTATTCAAGGTCTTCCACAAAGCTATGGGCTTTTTGGAATTTTTGACGGAGTTTATACTTTAAGAATTACAGTTTCGAATAAATGGATTCAATCTAGCATATGGCCATTCTCTTGGAACTTACCTTCTATTATGCATTTACAAATGTCTGCAAGTGTATATTCAATTACACCAAGACTAATTGACAACCAACATTTTGGAAAAAATACTACTTCTACAAACCCCAATTTTTGCGCTCAACCTTACATTCCATTTACGCCACCAACAGTTACTGGGATTGACTGTTTACCAAGTCCAACAAGTACGAGTAATTTTATTATTAATCCATATAATACAGCTCCTTATAATGCTGCTCCTTATACTATAAATATTATCCCAGCTCCTATTTCACAAACTGGAGCCTTATTTGTAGCAGGTGTCGGAACATATACAATAATTGTTGGTGACGGTTTAGGTTGTACAATTTCTACTGTATTAGAAATTGGCGTGAGTCCTTTATTGTCTTTATCTGCATCTCCAGGTTGTATTAATCCTGGATTGGGCAATGCTTCGGTAATCACAGCATCAGTTGTAAATCCTGGAAATTATCATTATAAAATTAATGGTTTGCCACCACAATTATCTAATCAATTTACGGTAAATACTTCAGGTACATATGCAATAACAGTAATAGGAACAGGAAAGTGCCAGTTTGAGACAAAGTATATATATGTTGGTGATTGTAGTTTATGTTCGACACAAAATTCTTTGTTGAGTAATGCAAAATGGTATAAAAACCCAATATCAAGTATAGACATAGGAACAGCGACTCCAACATCGCCTATTGTTATAGACGGCGTACTTACTGTAGATCAAAATTTGAATATTTGGAATAACCCCAACGTATATTTTACCAGATATTCTAGCATAAAATTAAGTAATCCTAGTCCAACTATTTTGCTTGATATTAATAATTCAACCCTTAAAGAATGTAATTTATTTTGGGGTGGAGTTTTTGCAGATAATTCAAACGAAACAGTAAAAATAAATAATAGTCGAGTGCAGAAAATGTTTGAAACACAAAATACACCTAATGCATGGTTTTGGCATGGTGGTATTAATATTTCTAATCGGGCTCATTTAGAAGTAACAAATTCTTTATTTGTAGATAACTTTTCAAGTTTGAATATTTATCATAGCACTGCACCTTATTCTACAAAGATTGAAAATAATATTTTAAAAGGAGTTGATTGGGGCATCCCATATGGTATTTGTATAAAAGATGTCGAAGAAATGAAAATTGGGGATATAGCTAATGCAAATTCAGGAAATCATTTTGAACATTTGCTAAGAAGTGGAATTGATGTAAGATTAGGATGGGGCACAGCACCACCATATTTAAGTAAAATAGAAATGTATAATAATTCATTTAAAGATATAAGACTCTACTACAATATGATTGGCAATCCATTGTATGAAAATGATGCTATATATTATTCTTCAAACCAAAACCAGCCTACAAGTGCTGCTATTGATGCAAGAGCTAAGGGTTTACTTGGAGGAGTGAGCAACGAAAAGCTATCTATTAAAGTGGCGAATACTTATGCAGAGCCATTACCATTAATAGAAGATTGCGAAATTGGAATATATTCTGATAATACAAATACCGAAGCGAATCAATTACAAATTCTAAATACATTGATTGGTATAAAATGCCAATCAGGACAAAAAAGAAATTATACAATTACAAATTGCAAAATGGATGGTATGCATTTGGGTATTAAACTTACAAATGGGATTAGTACTTCATTAATTACTAATAATGATATTACTACTCGATGGGTGCCAGTGCAAGTAACATTACCACCGCTTCCAAAATATAAAGTACCTGTTGGTATAGACATCAGTCAAAATTATACAAATATTAATCAACTTGGTGTTCAGCATGATATAGAAAACAACACTGTAAATTTGAATACTATAGCAGGGATAGGAATAAATTTGTTGAATGCAGATAAACATACTTACGTAGGTAATAATTATGTAAATTTTAATACGATAGACTTGAATTCAAACATTGGCAGTTACTTGACGCATGCATTATATGGATATTCATTAATGAATTGTAGCGGTGCAACTCTTGACAAAAACTGGACAACTGGTTCTTCAAATAGCCAAGTTTGGAATGCTCGAAATAGTATAGGAATATATTTAGATGGAAGTCCGAAATGTAATCTTAAATGCAATTTGGAAAAATACACCCGTTATGGATTTTATGTGTGGGGTGATGCAACAACTAAAACAAGTTTTATAAGCCATAATAAATTTAGCGGGAATCGATACCCTTGGTATTTTTTAGATGCAGGTTCTGCAGTTAACTCCACCTTTGGTACACAAGGTGATGCTAGTACAGACAATGGCAATGTATTTCTAGGCTCTGTGAACTGGCTAAATTCAAATGGATTTAAAGTGTATAGATACAGTACAACTCCAATACAAGATCAAATATGGACTAGTACTAATTTATTATTACAAAGTGAAAGCGGAGCATTAACTTTTGGTTCAGAATATAAAGTACTCAATCCACCAGGTCAAACAAATACAGATCCTTGCCCTGCGCCTGTTTCATTTTTTACTGGCGGTGGCGGCGGTACACTTGACCCAAATGAATTGAGTGACTTGGAAGATATAGTAGAAGATAGTGTAGATTATATCAATTATCCCCAAGTAGGGCAATGGCTCGACCATAGCAAGGCGTATGCAGCACTGGAAGAAGATAGTACTTTGCGTTACAGTAATCTTCAATTACTCAATTTTTATGATGCAACACATAATACCCTAATCGGAAAAATATATGATGCGAATGAAGCTATTAGTTTGCTTTCTGATGAGACTACTAACCCAAGTAATTTTACAGCAAGATATGCAGATGCGGTAAATAAAAATAATATGATAGTGAACGGAGAAGATTGGGAAATGAATGAAAAATATGTCAATGATATAGCCATCAAATTAATTGCTGGAACTGGAATAGATACTATATTAAATGATACCACGATAGTAGATAGTACACTTACTGTACTAATGCCATATCAAGGGGATGTATTAACACAGAGTGAAAGAGATTTTTTACAATCTTTGTCTTATAGTTGCCCATTTGTTGAAGGTACAGCAGTATATAAGGCGAGAGTAATATGGAGCAAATATGAGCCAGATGCCTTTTATGATGATCGAGTATTATGCGTAGCGAATGGTAATAAAAATATAGACATGAACAATATAGATATAGATAGTTTATACGAAAGCCAAATACAGAATGGCATTTCACAATTGCAGGCTCCAATAAAAAATATACACAAATTAAAACAAGGAGAAGTTGTTATATACCCTAACCCTGCTTTTACAAATATTACTATTGAATATTCATGTGTTGGCAAAGGAAATTTTGAATTAGTAAATGGGATAGGTGAAGTGGTATTGAAAAAAGAACTTGCTAAAGGTAAACAAACAACAAAAATTGCACTTGGTACAATTAGCTCTGGTATTTATTATTACCGATGTCATTTTGATGGGTGTGATAGTTTTTATGGAAAATTGGTAATCTCAAAATAA
>CANJRV010000165.1 GCA_947476825.1 Bacteroidota bacterium
ACGAGGAGAAAAATCAGAATACGTTCGTGTCACTGCGCTCTACGCTATTCGTTCTCGTTCTGATTTTTCGCGTGAGGGATAGAACGGAAATCCTTTTTTTTCTTCAAAAAAAGATTGCAGTGATAGCCCGACCCGAAGGGATACGCCCACGAAAATTCCAAATCTAAAATTCCAAATTCCAAATCCCAGAACTGTTTGACATGTTCGGCTTTGCAGCATGTCGAACTTTTAATACTAGTGATTCTTCGAACCATTTCATTTAATCAAAAAAAACCTGCACTGAGTAAAGCTGAAGTACCAGACCATTTACTTTTGTAATTAATTACTAGACAAGGGTTGCAAACCCGCGCCATCCAACGACTGAAATCGTAACCTTTCATTGATGTTAGGATAAACATTTGGAAACAAGCACATTTTACTTTTGTATCGTCATGCTACCATTCATTACATACTATAAGAATATTTTACAAGAATATCTTTTTCGTTGTTTCATTGGACTAAATTCTCCATTTAGAAATAATAAAATACTGCACAAACAAACATTGTTCTCGTAAACATCTGAATGAAATCAACTAAACGCGAAGTAGATATTCTGATTCTTTCCGATATTCATTTGGGAACTTACGGTTGTCACGCAAAGGAATTATTGTTGTATCTGAAAAGTATTCGACCAAAAAAAATTATTTTAAACGGAGACATTATTGACATCTGGCAATTCAGCAAACGCTACTGGCCGTCGAGCCATATGCTTGTCATTAAACACTTGCTCGGGTTGGCTGCAAAGGGCGTGAAAATTTACTACATCACAGGGAATCATGACGAAATGCTGAGAAAGTTTGCCGGGTTTAAAATGGATAATATTTCCATACTAAACAAGTTGGTTTTAAAAGCAGGCGGAAACAAGATATGGATATTTCATGGAGATGTTTTTGATGTAACCATGCAGCATGCAAAATGGCTGGCCAAACTTGGTGCGATTGGTTATGATAGTTTGATTCTAATCAATCGTGCTGCAAATTTCATACTGACTAAAATGGGAAAGGAGAAATTGTCTTTGTCAAAACGAATTAAGAATTCTGTGAAAGGTGCTGTGAAATATATTAACTCCTTCGAGAAAATTGCTTCTGATATTGGAATCTCAAACGGTTACCAATATGTTGTTTGTGGTCATATTCATCAACCGGAAATTCGTGAAATAAAAAATGAGACGGGTTCTATTGTGTATATGAATAGTGGTGACTGGGTTGAAAACCTTACCTCGCTTGAATATGCCGAAAAGCAATGGAAGATTTATAAATATCAAGAGGATGATTTCGCAAATAAAGTGAAAGTATATGCCTCTAAAAAGGACGAACAATTAAAATCCAAAGAGCTCTTTGCTAAATTGGTAAATGAGTTTACAAAAATGAAACAAGGCTGATAAAATGAAGATACTATACGCAATACAAGGAACTGGAAATGGGCATTTGAGCAGAGCCAGAGAAATTATTCCTCTTTTAGAAAAGATCGGTGATGTTGATATTCTTGTCAGTGGCACACAATCTGATGTTGAATTGACACAGCCAATTACCTACAGAATGAAAGGAATGAGTTTTGTGTTTGGGAAAAATGGAGGCATTGATTTGCCGGCTACGTTTTTACAATTAAGTACAAAGGAGATGATGAAAGATATTGCAGACCTTCCTGTAGAAAAATATCAACTTGTATTAAATGATTTTGAACCTGTAAGTGCTTGGGCCTGCCAGAAAAAGAAAGTACCATGTATCTCCTTAAGTCATCAATGTGCAGTTTTGAATAAGCATACACCCAAACCTACACGAAAAGATATTATTGGAAAATCTGTCTTGCGTTTTTATGCGCCTTGTTCTGAAAACTATGGTTTTCATTTCAATCTATATGATAAAAATATTTTTACACCAGTTATACGAAGTGAAGTCAGATCACTAACGCCAACTGACAAAGGTCATTATACCGTTTATCTGCCTGCCTATGAGGAAGGAAATATAATCAAGACATTACAGAATTTTGAGGAGCTTAACTGGCATGTATTCAGCAAGCATGCTAAAAGAACTTACGTATCGGGCAATGTATTTATTCAACCCATTTTGAATGATGAATTTTTACAAA
Organism: Bacteroidota bacterium; assembly: GCA_947476825.1. Lineage (GTDB taxonomy): Bacteria > Bacteroidota > Bacteroidia > Chitinophagales > Chitinophagaceae > OLB11. The sequence goes on from CANJRV010000165.1 coordinate 2,128, forward strand.
GTATGTCATCTGCATCAGGCGTACTGTGTGGTGCAGGGTTTGAAACACCTGCGGAAGCCTTATTCTTAAAAAAGAAACTGGCTGTGATTCCAATGAAAATGCAATACGAACAACAATGCAATGCAGCAGCTTTAAAACAAATGGGTGTGCCTGTATTTAAAAGTCTCAAATCAAAACATCATGAAAAGATTGGTGATTGGGTGAAAAGTAAAAAAATAATAAAGGTCGATTATCCGGATATGACCGAAGACATCATCGAGCGCATTATAAAAAATAGTGCATTACTAAACAGTGTTTCGAAAAAAGGTCGGCGACTTAAACTTGAAAATATTGCATAGATTTACGCAAATGAAGCGTTCTGATTTTGGAGAAGATTTTTCGTGGGGCGTATCTACAGCTGCCTATCAAATTGAAGGTGCACATAACAAATACGGGAAGGGAAATTCTATTTGGGATGAATTTGTTAAAAGAAAAAGGAAAATTGCAAAAGGTCATCATGGCAACCATACCTGCGATTTTTATCATCAGTATGAATCAGATCTCGACCTGATGAAAGCAATGCATATTAAAAACTTCCGTTTTTCTATTTCATGGTCTCGTATTTTTCCTGAAGGATATGGAAGGGTTAATCAAGATGGATTAGATTTTTACAACAAACTAATTGATGAATGTTTACAACGAGACATAACACCGTGGATCACATTGTATCATTGGGATTTGCCTGATGCCTTAGAGAAACAAGGAGGATGGACAAACAGAAATATTGTCCATTGGTTTACGGATTATGTAGATATGTGTTCGCGAAAATTTGGAGACAGAGTAAAATATTGGATGGTGCTCAATGAGCCTATGGTATTCACAGGAGCAGGTTATTTTTTAGGTGTACATGCACCCGGAAAAAAAGGGGTAAAAAATTTTTTACCGGCAGCCCATCATGCCGTTTTATGCCAAGCACAAGGCGCACAAGTTTTACGATCGAACTTGACCAAGGCAGAGATAGGAACTACTTTCTCATGCTCTCATCTTGAGCCTGCAACCAATTCTGAAAAAGATATTCTGGCTTGTAAGCGAATGGATGCACTGCTGAACCGTATGTTTATAGAACCTGCTCTAGGAAAAGGCTATCCGATAGATGATTTGAAATTGCTAAACAGAATGGAGGAATTTTGTAAACCAGGAGATGATAAATTGTCTCTCTTTGATTTTGATTTTATTGGCATTCAGAATTATACAAGAGAAATTATTTCCCATGTTTTTTATATACCTTATTTGCAAGCAAAAATTATTAAAGCAAGTAAACGAAAAGTTCCCATCACAGTAATGGATTGGGAAGTGTATCCGAATTCAATCTATCAAATGCTGCACAAGTTCTCAGCTTATAATATTAAGAATATCGTGGTCACCGAAAATGGAGCTGCATTTGATGATTATCTTATGGATGGAATGGTGCATGATATTGAGAGAGAAGATTATTTAAAACAATATCTTAATGAGGTTTATAAAGCGAAACAAGAGGGTATACCAGTTACAGGATATTTTGTCTGGTCGTTTATGGATAATTTTGAATGGGCAGAAGGTTACGATCCAAGATTCGGATTAGTCTATGTAGATTTCCAAACACAGGAAAGAATCATTAAAAGATCGGGTCATTGGTATCGGGAATTTTTATCAGGAGATGAATGATGACATAGCTTTGTTTGAGAATTAAAATCGCAAACTGCTATCGAAAGATTTGCAATCCTTGCACAAGACTTTTACCAATCTTGACTTGTAAAAATTAAAGATAATTACCTTTTGTAGAATTACTTCATCACGTTAGGGATAGCATGGAGGACGTTATTGTTCTTTTAAAAAACATTCGATTCGTTTGCTTTAAGTAAAAGAATATTCCTTCGGAGCGAGAGGATGCTTTGAAGAACGGGGTTATTTTCGAAAAAGTTTCTTCGGAAAAAACATTGACTAAATCATTAGTATGGGGAGATGCTTTATTAAAATCTAACGAAGCAGCTTATATGGATACTTATGCAAATATTTTATTTAAACTCGGCAAAAAACAAGACGCCATTCAAACGGAAGAAAAAGTAATTGCCTTATTGAAAACGAGACCTGCTGCTGGATTTACGGTTTAAGATGCTGGAAGGATTTAGGAAGTGAGGGGTTTGGAATACAGCAGTCTGAATCACGGATGGGAGGATAAAAGGATTACACGGATTGAAAAAAGGACTTTGCAAGAGAATTGTAGTTGTCATTTTAATTACGCAAACTTGTACTGAGCGAAGCCGAAGTACCAGACCATTTACTTTTGTAATTGATTATTAGACACGGGTTGCAAACCCGCGCGAGCCAAGAGCGAGAGGACTCTCCGAAGAATGGGGAAAGGGAATGAGAGTGAGAAACAGAGTGAGAACGAGGAGAAAAATCAGAATACGTTCGTGTCACTGCGCTCTACGCTATTCGTTCTCGTTCTGATTTTTC
>CANJRV010000166.1 GCA_947476825.1 Bacteroidota bacterium
AACCGATATCGACAAAGTAAAAGATGCAGAAGAAACCGTTTCCTTATTTACATTGGTGAATCAATGGCTAACACGAATGCCATTTCTTACCGATAAAAAATATTGGCAAGAGGGAAATGACTTTTTTTCTACTTATCGACAAATCTATTCGGATTCATTACAAGAAGGTGAAAAGCAAAATGTAGATACATTCGATACCATGTTTATGCGAGAAGGAACTCCAGAAGGTAAGCGTCTAACAACTGCTGCTAATCAGGCAACTTTATTCATCATGTTATTTAGAGATTATCCATTATTGAATGCACCTTATCAATTTATCAATTGCCTTTTGGATATAGATGAGCTGCTAGCGCAATGGCGTTACAGACATATGAATATGGTGCAACGAATGATAGGTCGACGAATAGGTACAGGTGGAAGTACTGGTGCGCATTACTTAAAAGCTGCGGCGGATACACATTATATTTTCAAAGAATTTGCAGACCTTACTTCGTTTTTAATTCAACGAAATAAATTGCCAGAATTACCTACAGAATTGAGTAATGCATTGGGCTATCGAATGTAAGGGATGAAGAAAATAGCCTTGCACAAAGCAATGAATACAAAGGATTGTCAACAGTTTTATTATAAAAATAATAACGAAAATTTCGATAGAAGATTATTTACTTTACAACCTCAAAATGAATACCATGAAAAAAATAGCCACACTATTGATTTGTATATGCGGTATGCTTTTAACTGCATCGGCACAACAAGAATACTACCGAGCGGATTCGATGATACAGTATAAAATATTAGCAAAAGATACCGCCAATAAAATTGCTTTTATTAAAACTATTTCCACTTACGATGAGAAATATCAAATCACAGAAAGACTGGCTTATATCTGGAATCTTAAAACGAATAAGTGGCAAATTAGTACTAAAAATACCTATTCCTATAATGGTAAAGATATTATTGTGGATGCTTTTAGTGCAGTTCCTACCACAGGTTTGATGAGAAGAAAAGGGCGCATTACATATAAATATTTTTCCTACCCCGACAGATTAGCAGAAATAGTTAATGAAAAGAAGGCTGATTCTTCTGAGGGTTTTCAAGTTACTAGTAGAGAAGTTTTTAAATACACAAATGACACTTTAATATCTAAAGATTATTATGTAAGTGGCAAAATGTCGTATAAGAAATTCACAACTACTTATACTTATTTAAACGATAAGATTGAAGAAAAGCGCATTGCTTATCAAGATGCAAGTGGCTTGGTTATTGATTCTACGCTTACAGTTCATTTGTATAAAAATGATTTAGTAATAGAACGAGATATTAAATTTTTCAAGGAAAAACAAGCCAATGTGCGAAACATAATTTCTTATTCTAAGAAAAAGAAAATAGAAAAGATTATGCAAAAATTGGAGAAGACATCTGCAACTCCAGAAAAATATAAATATCAAACCAAATTCTTTTATGATGAGGATGGCCATCTGAATCATAAATTAGAATTTTCTACAGATGAAAAAGGAAACTTTCAAGTGAGCCCTATCAATATGTACGTTCAGTACTATTGCTCTCCTGCATCACCAATTAGTATAAGAGGCATTGGACAAAGTGTAATTGATTAATTTTTTTCAACGGATAAATTATTTCTTTTGATAGACAAAATCACAACCTTAAAAAATATGCTGGTTCAAGCACCGCATGATTGCTTTTTGTGGCATGCACTTGGATTAGAATACATGAAATGTGGTGAACTATCAGAAGCGATTGACAGTTTCAAACAAGTACTTTCAGCAGATAAAAATTATGTAGGCACTTATTATCATTTAGCAAAGGCTTATGTGCTTACTGATCAAATAAATTTGGCGATAGAGACCTATGAACAAGGCATTCAAATAGCACAGCAATTGAATGAAAAACATGCTTTGCAAGAATTAAGAATGGCTTTGGAAGACATGGAATAATCGCAAATATTTTTTTTTATTTAATAAGTACTTATCATTAATTTTGTCACCTATGCATATCCGACTCATTCGCACATTCTATTTATTTGTCATACTTTTTTTTAGTAATGCTTGCAATTTAAATGGGAAGTCGCCTAGTCCAGATAATGCACCAAAATTTGGTAAAGTAGTCTTGCAATATTCGGATACTACTTTGCCAGAATACAAGCGAATGATTTATCGTTTAGATACTTTTTATCAACGTCAAATTGCTACAGGATTCAATGGTAGTGTACTTATTGGATATAAAGGGAAAATATTGTATGAAAGATATTTCGGCATTAGCCAAAAGGAAACTGGTGAAAGATGGAGTACAGAAACGAGAAGTCAATTGGCATCTACCTCTAAAACTTTGACCAGTGGCGCCATCTGCATTCTAAAAGACAAAGGCTTGCTTTCCTTTGATGATTTGGTGACTAAATTTATTCCTAATTTTCCTTACCCAACGATTACCTTGCGCATGTTGCTTTCTCACCGAAGTGGACTTGCAGATTATGTGCATTTTGCGGCTGCGCCAAAAGGTAAATTGTATTTATCCAATGAAGATATTGTCAATTTATTTGCGAACAATAAACCTAAATTACAATTTGTACCCAATACCAGATTTACGTATTGCAATTCTAATTTTGCTATTCTTGCTTCTGTGGTTGAACATATCAGTGGCATGCGTTTTGACTACTTTATGAAACGTTTTGTATTCGGGCCAATTGGTATGGACCATACTTATGTAATAAACCCGAATGAAGAACAAAAATGTAATTCGGCATGCTGCTATAATTATAAATGGGTAATCGAAAAAGACATGCATTTAGATGGCGTAGCAGGTGACAAAGGGGTATATAGTTCAGTGCGTGATTTGTATAAGTGGGATCAAGCTTTGTATAGTGGCAAGTTTATTATGCCTTCTACATTGAAAGAAGCTTTTGCTCCATACAGTTTTGAAAGACCGGGGGTTAAAAATTATGGCTTGGGTTGGAGAATGTTAAACTATCCGAATGGCATGAAAATTGTGTATCACAATGGCTGGTGGCATGGCAACAATACTTGCTTCTATCGATTTATTCAAGACAATTTTACTATTATCGTTTTGGGGAATAAATACAACAAAAACATTTATCATCAACCTCAACAAATTTATAATATTGTGATGGGTGAAGATCCATCTAAAGCGGAAATGAATACGGAGGAGTAAATTCCAAAAGGAAAAATTCCAAATTACAAAGCGAACATTTTCAAATTTTGAAATCAACAAATTGTAAAATTCGTGACTCCCAGCTTGCCTCATAAACTTTATTCTCGCATACATCATAGTTCTAGGCAAAACCAATAAACAGAACAAACAATAACAGAATTACAGATAATGCGCCGCTTCAAGAAATTTCTAATAATTATTTTAGCCATTCCACTTTTAAATATCCTATTGATATCCATGTGTAATGGAAAGATAGAAGGATCTTGGTGGAAATATTCTCATGGAGCAGACTTCAAAGACTTTTTGGAATTTGACGAAAACTTGAAAGCAAAAAGCATTTTGATTCAAAAAGATGGCAAGACAGAAAAAATTATTTTACTCTTTTTACTCGACTATATGATTCTTGCCGACAAAGACTTGACAAATTGGACATACTATGTTAGAAAAGGAAAAAAGAAAGACTCATACAACACAGGAATAATCAAACAAGAGCTAGAAGTAATAACAATTACACCTGGTAAACCTAGTGACGAAAAAATGCTTGACAGTTTAATGAAGCATAGAAAATAAAACTGAACCCGCTGACAAAATACTGTACTCATACAACGTAGCATATACCCAATACAGATAATATCACTTTTAAATTAAAGTCTCTCAACTGATTTTTGGTTCTTAATTTCTGCCAAGTAAGTTCGATTACAAGCACCAAGACCTATGCGCAAATTGTTGTTAGAGTGCACAATTCCCAGTAATGTCTATTCAAAATCCAAAAGGTTCAATCCCTAATTTTCAAATTTTGAAATCAACAAATTTTCAAATACTCACTGCTATGTGCTATATGCGAGGGGCGATGCCACCTCGCTAGGATATGTCGCCCTTTCTGGGCTGGGCTTGGTATTCGCAGGATGTTGTCTTCTCACTTACGACTTATGCCTTACTAACTACTAACTACTTCTTAATCAACTCTACCCTCATACTTCTTTCTTCGAAAAAAGAAATAGGCACTCGCAAAGCACAAGAGCAATAAGATGGGCAATGCAATATTGATCAATTGCCATTGCAATCTTTCTTGTTTGGCTCTAGTGGTATCCAACAAACGCAATTGCAGGTTTTTATTTCTTGCTTCTAATAATCCAAAATCATCCGTCAAATATTCCATGCAATTTAGGAGGAAGGATTTATTCGCAAACAATTGTTCTGTAAATTTATAATAGCCACATTCCAAAGGTCCACGTGCTTGTACAAAATCATTCGT
>CANJRV010000167.1 GCA_947476825.1 Bacteroidota bacterium
GTGATCCCGTTGGGATTCGAACCCAAGACCCCATCATTAAAAGTGATGTGCTCTACCAGCTGAGCTACGAGATCTTTTTGCCAAATAACTCTAAACTAAGAATTTTATTTGGGAGTGCAAATGTAATTAGATTTTTTTAAGTACCAAACCAATTCTATAAACTATTTTCGCATCTCATGAATCCACACTTCAAAAATAAGGTAGTACTCATCAGTGGGGCTACCTCTGGAATCGGTAAATCCCTTACTAATGCTATATTACAGGCAGGTGGGAAGGTAGCCATATGTGCACGGAATGAAACAAATATGAATGCATTAAAAAATGAATTTAACTCCCTAAATTTATTTACGGTCATTGCAGATGTAAGCGTTGAAGCAGATTGCAAACGTTTTATTGAGCATTCCATTGCTCATTTTGGTACTATAGATGTATTAATTAATAATGCTGGAATCAGTATGCGTGCATTGTTCAGAGATTTAGATATAAACATTCTCAAACAATCTATGGACATCAATTATTGGGGGACTGTTTATTGTACAAAATACGCCTTGGAAGCTATTATTGCTTCTAAAGGAACCATAGTTGGTATCTCTTCTATCGCAGGATACAAAGGACTTCCATGTCGAACAGGATATTCTTCTTCTAAATTTGCCATGCAAGGTTTTTTGGAAGCTCTTCGAATTGAAATGCTTCATGAAGGAGTGAACGTAATGTGGATTTGCCCTGGCTTTGTAGCTTCTAATATTCGAAATACAGCCTTAAATGCCCAAGGTCAATCCCAAAGTGAAACGCCATTGCAAGAAAGCAAACTCATGTCGGCTGAAGAATGTGCGCAAAGAATATTACATGCAATTGCAAAGCGCAAGCGCACAGTTGTCATGACTACACAAGGTAAATTAACCGTATGGATGAACAAATTTTTCCCTAGTTTTGTTGACCGCAAAGTATATGCCCATTTTGCAAATGAACCAAACTCGCCTTTAAAAAAATAATTAGCCCTTTTTATACTTCATGCTAGATAGAAATACTCCACCAGTTACTTATTCACCAATTGATTTTGATTTTAAATTACCCCTTTGCCAAGAGGGTAAATTAGACAATGGCATCCCTATCTATTCTCTCTATGGAAATGTAGAACCTGTTTTACAACTAGACTTAGTATTTCCTGCAGGGCAATGGTATGAATCACAAAATGGAGTTGCTCAGGCTACTGCTTCGTTACTAAAAAGTGGTACTTCCAAATACACTTCATTTCAAATTAGTGACTTATTTGAACAATATGGGGCATCTGTCAAATCCAATGCTGGTTCAGATTGGTCTACGATTAGTATCAGTTGTTTAACAAAACACATTGGTCAATTATTGCCATTACTAGCCGATTTGATAACCGATACCGTATTCCCGCAATCTGAAATCGATTTGTATATTCAGAATGCGAAACAACGTTTATCTGTTCAATTATTAAAAAGTGAATTTGTAGCCAATCGAAAAATAGATGAATATCTTTTTGGTTTAAAGCATCCGTATGGTAAATATTTAGTGGCTGCCGATTATGATGCTATCACCCAAGACGCTTTGACACAGCATTTGAAATCACATTACCGATCCGCAGATTGTAAGCTTTTTCTTGCAGGAAGTTTTTCAGAAGATGATATTCGATTGATTAATCAAAGTTTCGGTGGAAGTGCTTGGAATGACACTGAGAAGCCTACACAAGTTTCTCCACAAATTATTAGTGCAACAGAAAAAAAATATAGAGTACACAATGATGCACATGTGGTACAAAACGAGGAAGGAGCACAAGGGTCTATACGAATTGCAAGTCATTTTCCAGACAAACACCATACGGACTTTACCCCTATGATAGTTGTAAACACTATATTCGGTGGCTATTTCGGATCTCGCTTAATGGCGAACATACGAGAAGAAAAAGGGTATACTTATGGCATTCATAGTTACATGTATAACCATAAACAATGCAGTGCTTATCTCATCAGTACCGAAGCTGGAAAGGATGTTTGCGAAGCGGCCATAAAAGAAATCTATCACGAAATGGATGTGTTGAAAAATGAAAAAGTGGAGGCAGACGAATTGGATTTGGTCAAAAACTATTTACTCGGTACTATCTTGGGTGATTTAGATGGTGCTTTTCAAGTGATACATCGATGGAAAAATTTAATACTCAATGATTTTACACAAGAACGTTTTTATAAGAACATTGAAATATATAAATCGATTACTGCTGAACAAATACAAGCATTAGCAAACAAATATTATCAAGAAGATTCTTTTTATGAATTAGTAGTGACCTAATTTCATTTTTAGTGATGCACTTTACCCGTTGCTAGGCTACTCCGCTCTTTCAAGGCTGGGAGTTGTGTGTTCGCAGGATCTTGTCTTTTTCTAACTACTAAATACTTTCTACTTTTCTAATTTCTCTTTCACTCGATCGATATACTTTTTCTTGTAATAAAAATCTTTCAATAGTAGATAATCGCTTGTAGATGCTTCAAAATTTGATAGTGTAAAAAAAGATTGCACAGTCGTAAAAATAGAGGCTTCGATACTAGAAAGCTCAGCACTTATTTTTAACATGTCGGCTTCATTTTTTTCAAATTCTAATTCAATAAGCTGTTCATTAATATCCATCATTTCGCCTAAAAACTGAGGAGATAAAACATATTTTTCATCAGGGATAATGGTATTTGTTTCACGCAAAATGTATTCCAGTCGCTTGTAATTATTGTCTAATATTTTTTTAGCTTCATTGATTTTTGCACTCATGTTTAATGCTTGCTCTTGTGCCAATTCATTGCCTAAAGAAAAATTATCAGGGTGATATTCTTTACTCAATGTATAGTATTTTTTAAGCAATGCAGACTTGTCTACCAACAAAGAAATGGGTGTGTCAAATAGTTCAAAATAATACATAGGCTTTTCCATTATATTTGTTGCTTAAACAAATGCAATGATACGAATAGGAATTGTAAGAGAAGGAAAAACACCGCAAGATAATAGGACCCCATTTTCACCAAAACAATGCAAAGAAATACAAGATAAATATCCCCAAGTTCAGTTCTTGATACAACCTTCTTCAATTCGTTGTTTTACGAATGAGGAATATCTTGCACAAGATTTAATTGTTCAAGAAGATTTGTCAGCATGTAGCATACTATTTGGTGTCAAAGAAGCATTGATACCTACTTTAGTGGAAGGGAAGACCTACTTATTTTTTTCGCATACGAAGAAGGCACAGCCGCATAACAAACAATTGATGTTGGCATTATTGGATAAAAAAATTAAGATGATAGATTATGAATGTCTCACCCATGAAGATGGACACAGAATGATCGGTTTTGGATATTGGGCTGGCGTGGTCGGTGCACACAATGGCTTACTCACTTATGGTAAGAAGTTTCAGAAATACCAACTAGAACCGGTACATGGGATGAAGAATTTTTTAGAATTAAAAGAATCTTATGAGTCCTTTGTAATACCACCAATCAAGATTGTTGTTACTGGCTCTGGACGCGTATCTACAGGCGTATTGGATATTTTACAATATTTAGATATTTCAGAAGTAAGCCCAGATGATTTTTTACAGAAGCAATATAATTATCCTGTGTTTACCCATGTAAAAGGGAAAGATTTATATCAGCGTAAATTGGATGGCAGTTATAATAGAGAACATTTTCATCAAAATCCGAAGGAGTATAGTTGTCATTTTTTACCCTATACAAAAGTGTCGGATATATTGATGAATGGTGTTTATTGGGATAAAAATATTCCCCCATTATTTGAACTTAAAGATTTACAAGATCCGAGTTTTACTTTGTCTGTAATTGCTGATATTACTTGTGATGAAAACGGCTCCATTCCATGCAATATGGGCTCTACAACCATCGCTGATCCTACCTATGGCTTCGACAAAAAATCTCTAGCAAGAACAACTCCATTTTTGCATACCACGGATACTATTGACGTGATGGCGGTCGATAATTTACCGAATGAATTACCTCGTGATGCTTCTAAATATTTTGGCGGATACTTGCTCTCTTATATAGTTCCGGATTTAATTGCATCGAATGAAAGCAGTGCGATTCAAAGAGCGACTATTTGTGAAAATGGAAAATTGACTGCGCAATTCAGCTATTTGAAGGAATACGCGAATGAAATATAAAAGTAAAAATTGCAAGAATCAAAACCTATTACTGGTTACGACAATGGAACTTATTGGGTGTATGTAAACATAGATACCGAGAGATATGCATTGCCAATGGTTATTCATGAATAGAAAAAGTAGAGGTAGACAATTTTTA
>CANJRV010000168.1 GCA_947476825.1 Bacteroidota bacterium
AACAACATTATTATATACTTTTGCGCTCCTAAAGATTTTTTCTTTATAAGATTTTGAAAATAAATCTTTGGACCTATAGCTCAGTTGGTTAGAGCACCTGACTCATAATCAGGGGGTCCTAGGTTCAAGTCCTAGTGGGTCCACAAAAACAGAACGAGTGCGAAGAGCGAAAGCGATTTGTACTCGTTCTGTTTTTGTACCCCGCTCTTAATCAGAGCGTGTCTGAAGAGCGAAAGCGATTAGTACTTTTTTGTTATTGCACCCCGCTTTTAATCAGAACGAGTCTTAAGAGCGAAAGCGTTTAGAATTGTTTTGTTATTGCACAATGCTCTCACTCTGTTTCCTGTACTAATTTTTCTTGGTATTTTTACTCTTTGTAAGGTTATTCATTACTAATCCTATTGCAAAAAAATAAATTTTTACGCATTCCTACACTTGTAAAAAAAATAAAATAGGTTTGCAAAAAAATATACATCATGCAAAAAACAATCATCCTTGCATCGTTGATATGCAGCTTAACATTCGCAAATGCACAAACAAAAAATACAACACCAACAGCAACTAAAGTAAAAGTTGCAACGACTGCAAAGCCAGCAACAGCAACAGTTAAGGAAGCCGCTAAGGAAACAAAAGCTGCTGTAAAACCAACAACGATTGTTGTAAAATCGGCTTCGGGTGCACCTGTACAAGCAACAGTAAATAAAGCAACTGATAATGTGGATGATAGAATGAAAGGACCTAAAGGAGAAAAAATAATGATAGGTGCGAATGGTGGTCGATATTATATTAATGCAAAAGGAAATAAAACGTATGTTCCGTACAAAGGGAATAAAAAGAAATAAATTTTTGGACTACCTATATTAAGCTTCTTTTCTTGACTTGATTAATAATCATTCAATATTTTAATGGATAAGGTTTATTCATGTCACCCTTACAGGGTTACCATACATTTTATCACTGCTATTTTCTATAATCATTTCATCCCTACGGGATTTTAATACACTAAAAGAATGATAGCGTGAAATATAGACATATTGAAATTCAAAACCCTGAAAGGGTGAAATGATTATAAACAGACACAGATAATAAAGGCGTAAGAGCTTATTATGGATATCTCTAATAATTTATTCAAGTGATTCTTAGTATGGCGGCAACGATCGAATGGAAATCCTTTTTGCTTGCTCTGAAGCAAAAAGATTGGAAAGAGAGCGTGTCCGCCGCCCAAATAAAAAATAAAGTAAAAGAATTGGAATTTGTTTTTTCCATTAAAAAAAAGCCCCTTCTTAGGAAGAGGCTTTTTCATTTATTGTAATCCGTTTTCTATCATTTGAATTTTAAAGGCTTTCAAAAATAAAGCGCCCATATTTTTGTGTGGCGGAACGTAATCATTGAATTTGTCTTGTAAAGCTGCTGTGTTCATCAAACCACCTAAGTCTTTCCAAAGCTCTATCCAATTGATGTCTTTTCCTGCAATTAATTTGTCATTGATGCGGTTGATAATCGGTTCATTGATTAATCTTGTTCCTGTTTGCTTACTGGAAATGATATGTGCATCTTCGGAAAAGCCCAAAATTGTAGATAAATTATGATAGCCACCACATGAACCCAATACGATTATTTTAGTGTATGGTGTAATAAATTTTAAAGTGGTAGGCAAATGATAACTATGTCCACGATGTACAATTACAGATGGTCTTATTTGCTTGTCTTGTAAATATTTGACTAAAACATTTTGCGCATCTTCATCATTTGGTTCATCCAATGGGAGGTTAGCATAAATGGTAACTGGTTTACCAACAATAGATGTGAGTGAAACCCATTTATCATTCTTTTCAATTTTCCAAGCCTCTGCTTTATAAGCAGCCATAAAGCCTGCGTAAGCATCTCTGCCATCATCATCGCCGTAAAAGAAAACTTGTTCAATTACTTGACCACTACTGTCTAATAAACTGGAGTTGCGAACAAAGGTAATTGGTGGCACTTTTAATTCATGTTGCAATTCCTCATTTGCAGCATCAGGGTTGATAATAGAAGTACCTAAAGTATGCAATAAAAAGTAAATAATTAAGCCGCGTTTTTTATCTTCCTTATAGGTTCTTTCATAATCTTTTTTCAATTCAGCCAATAAATAATCTTGTAAAGTTGGGTCGGCAATACTACCCATGGCATCGGCTACATCTACTGCATCTTCCACATCGGTTTCTACATTGTCATCAATATGATGTACAAAAGAAGCCATTAAAACATTTCTATTTTTATCTTCTACTGTTGCTAAAAATTCATCTAATTTATTATAACCAGCACACATACGAATGAAGGTTCTAAATTTATCCGAATGTAAATTCGTTAAGAATACATCGCCTTTTTCGGGTGCCATTTTAAGGAGCATTCTATTGAAAGATCCAACGAAAGAACTGGTATAAATTTCGTCACTACACAATACCATTAAGAAATAGATTTCTTTAGCCGTCAATGGTTCGATGCAAGCAAATCGAATGGGATCAGTTGCTTCATGTAATTCATTCATTGTACGAACATATTCGAGTGCTTGTAATTTGCTTTCACGTTCAATTATTTTTTTCGACAATGCATTTGGCTTCATTCTTTGTTCTACCAAACTCTTATAATACAAGGCATTGTCGCTCGTAATCATGTTCACCTGTACAATCGTTTTGCTGCCATCCATCAAATCATCTAAAAATGAAATTGCCCTTAATGGTGTTTTTGTTTTGTCGGCGATTTCAACTATTTTCATCACCAAAGTATCTTTACAACGGCGCACAATATAGCGTTCCATGGAAGTACTCGTGGCGTAAGTCAATATTAAACTAGGTTGTAGTTTTGCTAACCAAGCCATCAAATCTTCTGCTGCTTCATAATCTGAATATTCACCCAAACGAGGTCTCATTTCTTTTGGATAGAGGCGAACTAAATTTTTATAAATTGCTTCAATTGCTGGTTGATCATTTTTGAACATGTTGATGTTTGCAAACATCGCACGGTTAAAATTGGAGTTGATATATTCTACAATGTTTTCATTGTTTTCCAATTTTTTGAAAAATACTTCAAAGTTGTCCACCAGATTTTTATAATATTCTGGTTCTGCTTTTCCTTCTTTTTCATCTTTTACAAATTCTTTTACCTCCGCTTCAAGAAATTTAAGTGTTGCTATTTTTTTGAAATGATCTAATGGTAAATTTTCAATGATAATTTGTAATTGATCTATGCGCTTGATGATGGCAGCGGTGATTACTTCACTTGCTTCTGATTTATTTTTGATGGTAATGATGCCATCTTCTGCGCCATCATAAGCATCGGCTTCTTTTTGTAAGCGATCTATCTTATCATGCGATAACTGTCGATTTATCGGAACCTGGACTTCTAAAGTGGTGGTGGTCCAAGGGTCAATTTTTTTATCTTTTTGGCAAAAAGAAGGAAGAGAAAAACCTAGTAGTAGGCAAAATAAAAAAGTTTGTTTCATAGAAGCGATGCGGAGCAAATGTAGTATTTTTTAGTTTGAATAATCAACTGAGAACGCAGATATTACCGCTGATATTACCTTAGAAGTAAAAGATTTAGCTGATATTACAGTAGATGTTGTAGATATAGCGAATGTTGAAGATGGAATAGATGAAGTAGATTTAACAAATATTATTGATATTGTAGATAGGCAAGATGCAATTTGGAAACAATTCATAGTACTTGTTATTTTATTTTATATTTAGAATTGACTAATCGTTTAAATTCTAATCTTGAGCAACCAAAATTTAGAAGCAATCCAACTTCTACATTATACACTTCTAAATAATTAATTGCCTGTGCTAAATTTCCAGGCTCTAAATAGGAAAATGCTTTTAATTCAACACTTATTTTTTGCTCAACAAAAAAATCTATTCGCCTTGTCCCAATCAGATTTTCTTTGTAAAAAATTTGCATTGTAAATTCTCGTAAAAAATCAATTCCAGCCTACCGCATTTCTATTTCGAGTGCTCGCTGATAAATTACTTCTTGAAATCCGCAACCCAGTTCGTTATGAACGTTCATAGCGCATCCAATAATTTTTCCTGTTAACTCTTTATATTTTCCTTCCTCTATCATAACTTAATAATTTCAAAAAATGCAATTCATTGAAGCCTCATAAAGGTCTATGTTGCAAACAATATTATAAATCTATTTTATTTTCTCCTAACCATT
>CANJRV010000169.1 GCA_947476825.1 Bacteroidota bacterium
ACGAGGAGAAAAATCAGAATACGTTCGTGTCACTGCGCTCTACGCTATTCGTTCTCGTTCTGATTTTTCGCGTGAGGGATAGAACGGAAATCCTTTTTTTTCTTCAAAAAAAGATTGCAGTGATAGCCCGACCCGAAGGGATACGCCCAGAAAATTCGAAATTCTAAAATTCAAAATTCCAAATTCCAAAACCAAAATTCCAAATTTCAAATTCCAAATCCCAGATCTGCTTGACATGTTCGGCTTTGCAGCATGTCAAACCACATATACTAGTGGTTATTCGAACCATTTCGATTACCTATAAATTAGTTCTTTTATGCGTCTACGAAGCCGCCACTTTCTCTAAAGTCACTTTTATTTCGTGGTATAAATCTTTACATGTAGGCAAATGATCTGAAGCAAAACGTAAGGTTGCTGGTGCCACTTGTTCTATATACACATAGGTGAAGGAAGTACTTTTAATCAATGGACTAATCAAGTGTATTTCATTGGCTAACCAACAAAGGATACTGAATAAAAATACGGTAAAGAACATATATAAAAAGCTACCTGCTAAATTATTTACCCAACCCAAGGTGAGTTTTTCCATTACATTTTCTAATAAACTGATGACCATTCGAAATGAATAAACGACCGAAAAAAAGATGAGTATAAAACAAATGAGTAGGGTATACTTACTGGTCAATAGGTTATGCATGTAAAAGAAATTCGCTAATACATGCGATAATTTTAAACCAATAACCACACCAAATAATACTGCAATTAAGGAACAAAAAGACCAGAGCATTCCTCGTTTCCAACCTCTATAGAATGCAACAATACAAGTGATTAATAAGAAGACATCTAAAAGCATATTAAACAGTTTAAGGATTAAGTAATTCTTTTACAATAGAGGAAATTAATTTACCATCTGCCTTACCAGCCAATTGTTTGGAAGCAGCACCCATCATTTTTCCCATGTCGGCAGGTGAACTTGCGCCTACTTCTTGCATGATTACTTTTAGTGTTTCACGAAGTTCATCCGCACTTAATTGTTTAGGTAAAAATTTTTCGATGATGTCTAATTCCTCTCTTTCTTTTTGTGCTAAGTCTTCTCTGTTTTGTGCCACAAATATGTCCAATGAATCTCTTCTTTGTTTAGCCAGTTTTTGTAGAATTTTTATTTCATCGTCTTCTGTGATATCTGTTTTTTGTCCATCTGCCGTTTTAGCAAGGAGTATTGCCGATTTGATGGCACGAAGTCCGCGTAATGCAGCATCATTTTTAGCTAGCATGGCGGTTTTCATTTCGCCCATTATGTTTTGTTCTAATGACATAATCTTCTTATTGTTTATAAATTTACAATTGGTTTTTCTTCATTTCAGTCTCCATTTTTTCTTTCAATGAAGCAGAAAATGTTCTGATTTCTTTTGCGATTTCGGGTTGATTGGTGGCTCTTTCATAAGTATCTGCCATGGTCATGAAGGTTTGAAAGAAGAAATCATTCATCTCATCTACCATCATTTTTTTTGTCCATAAATCGATGCGTAAAGCAGCACTGTCCGCAACATCCCAAATGCTTAACATGAAAGCCTTGGCTTCAATAGCTTTGTCGACTCCACCTTCTGCGGCTTGCCAATGTATTTGTTCAGGTATTTTGTTGGCATCTAATGTAACATCAATATGTATAGTGGAGGTACGGCTCATTCATTTTTAATTTTATGGTGCAAATTAAAAACATATTAAACACAATAGTTACAAAAGCAATTAAAATCTTGGGCAACCGTAGGTATTTCGTAGAAAATCTTGTTGGCGATAACATCCTTCAAAAATGAGTGAAAATTCAAAAGCACCTAAACCGCCATTGCCTTCTGCCATATCAGAAATGGTATGGTCGTAACTAACCATAAATTGTTTGGAATTCCATTTATAACCTGCTGCACCAATGATAGCATCCTTTACGCGATAGAAAGCACCTAAGACAATTTCATTCGCATCTTTTGCGCTTCTACTTTCACCAGCTTTGATATTGAATAAACTACCAGCAATCATTTCACTTGCTTTTTTCTGGCGTGTGTAATAGAAAGTAGGGTTTAAAATAATTTTTTCTCCAGCCAAATAAATGACTTCTACATTCGCAACTGGTCGCAATCCAATTTTGTTTGGCGCACCATAAAATGTTTCTGTTGGTTGATTTAGATGCATAGCGCTAAAGCTTGCTTTGATGTATAAATTACTATTGTTGTAGTAAGAAAAATTTGCACCAGCAACCATGTCTACGTAAGTAGTTTTTTGTTTGGTATTGCTTTCTAGATTGGGCGCATTTTTATTGAAGGAAAATTCATCCCATTGCACATCAAAGGAAAGCTTGCTATAGTCTACACTGCGTTGGTTATAAGACATTGCCATTCCAGCGGAAAAGCTAATTTTATCATTGGCTAAAACATGATAGGCCAAATTGGTTTGCACTTTTGTCAAAGCTAAATTACCATCACCAGCTACATCGCGCCAAACCGCCACGCCAGTTCCTAACCAACTTGTTTCCCACTTGCTTCTAAACAATCCAAAATCTGCATAGGCACTAAATGTGCTGTAAGACACAGGTACAGTTGCCCATTGGTTGCGATAGTTGATACCAGCCCGCCAATCATTATCTTTGAGTAGTCCCGTATTGGCAGGATTCAATAACATGGGTGCATTATAGAATTGGGAAAAATGTAAACCTTGTGCAAATCCAAAGGTGATGGAAAATATAAAACTAAATAGGGTAACAATTTTTTTCATGGTATACATTTAAATTATTTAAGCAATGTGATATTTCCTTTTTTGAAATCCTTCGAACCATCAAAAAAAGTAACAGATAAAGTATACCCGTACACTTCCATTTCTTGTAAGATGCCTTTATATCTTCCATCCCAACCAACTGAAATATCATTCGTTTCAAAAATCTTTTCCCCCCAACGATTAAATATTTTGAATGCCATATTTTGAATACCATAACCTTTTACATATACAACATCATTAATCCCATCTCCATTCGGTGAAAAGCCTGTAGGTACATCTACTAGTGGTAATACCAAACCACGTACTGTTTTGCAAGCGGTATCGCGGCATCCGTAGGCGTTTGTAGCTGTCAAACATACATTGTAATAGCCATCTGCGAAATACACATGCACTTCATCTTTATTGGTAGAACTTGTTCCATCACCAAAGTCCCATAGATATTTTGTTGCACCAGTAGATAGGTTGGTAAAATGATTTGGTGTATTTGGCGTAGGTGGATTAGGCGACCAAGTAAAATCTGCGACAGGCGAAGTAAATACGGAGATGGTTTGTGAAGCGGTGTCTAATTTATTACAGGTAGCAGGATTACCCGCTACTAGAGTAACATTATAAACACCAGGTGCAACATAAGTATTTGTTGGGTTTGATAAATTGGAAGTATTATTATCGCCAAATGTCCATGACCAAGTGGATGCATTTGTAGATTGATCTAAGTAAGTAATGAATGCTGGCATACAAAGAGAATCTGGAATGTCAAATGCAGCCGCGACAAATGTAGTGGTATAATTCACGACAAAGGTTGCAGATGAAGGACTATTGCAAGAATTCGTATCTACCATTGTGAGGGTAATCGTATAAATTCCATTGCTTGGGAAAGAGTGTAAAGGTGGATTTTGTCCTGTATACAATCCACTTCCATCGCCGAAGTCCCAAGTAAAAGTGGTGTTCGAATTATGGTTGGCAGTGCCATTGGTTGTGCTGGTATTATTTATCGTAGCGGTAAATGGCTGACAAGAATCTTTTTTAACTGCAGTAAAACCAGCATGTATAGAATCATTTCTTACAATGATGGTAAGGTTAGTGGTATCTGATGTGGCATTACATCCTGTGGGATTCAATGCAATGAGTGTAACTGTATAAATACCAGCTGTAGTGTATGTATGTGATGGTGAAGTTTGGGTTGATGTTGGCGAATTATCTCCAAAATTCCAAACATAGCCAGTAGCACTAACACTTGAGTTTACAAAATTTACAACAAAGGGTGCGCATCCAATGGTATCACCAATGGTTTGTGCTTGTGC
>CANJRV010000170.1 GCA_947476825.1 Bacteroidota bacterium
CCTACATTGATAATAATATTACCTTCTTCCGTTCTACTTAATTCTTCAACCATTTTTTTATGTGCGATTTTTTTAATCGCGAGTTATATCATTTTTTTTCATTTTTACCGAGGGGTTTCACCCCCCGCTATTCATATATCGCCCCTTCAGGGCTTTTACTCACTACTTTTTTCTTACACCTTACGACTTATACCTTAAATCTTACAATTTTATCATATTTATCGGATCTTCAAAATCTTTTAGCAGTGGATTTTTTCCTTCCCATCCATCTGGTAAAATAAGTAAGCGCAAGTCGGGATGATGAAGAAAATGTACGCCAAACATTTCATACACTTCTCTTTCATGAAACTCTGCTGTGCGCCATATAGATGATACCGTTTCGATTTCTGCTTTGCTTCTATTCAATTTGGATTTGATGACTATATTATGTCTAAAAATTGTAGAAGACAAATGATACACCATGGTAAGATGTGTCTTCCAATCAACACAAGTTAAACAAAATAAATAATCAAATTGTAGGCTTGCATCTTGACGTAATGTTTGTGCCATCGGCAACCAATCACTTGGCTCAATATGCATTTGAATCCATTCAGCTCCTTCTTCGAAAGTGGCTGTAGGAAACAGTTCCGACAATTTTATTTTCAATTCATCATTCCCCATATCTACACTTTAGCTGTCTTTATTTGTTCTCGAGTTAATCCACTTTTTATTTTTTCTTGTAAACTAATCAAGGCATGTAGTAAAGCCTCAGGTCTTGGTGGGCAACCTGCCACATATACATCTACAGGTATCACATGATCTGCACCTTTTACGACGGAGTAAGTATTATAAAAAAATGGTCCTCCGCTAATAGCGCAAGCACCCATGGCAATCACGTATTTTGGATCGCCCATTTGGTCATATAATCTTTTTAATACTGGTGCCATTTTATTGACAATAGTACCAGCAATGATAATTACATCCGCCTGACGAGGGGAGGCTCTTGCTACTTCAAAACCAAATCGGGAGAAATCATATTTTGCGCCTGCCACTGACATATATTCTATACCGCAACAACTCGTTGCAAAGGTCAATGGCCAAAGAGAATTAGAACGAGCCCAATTGATGATATCATCCAATTTACTTAATACAATACCACCACTTGGTAATTCATGTATTTGTCCTGGAAAACTTTGTTGCTCTGTGTTTGTCATCATACCCATTTTAAAGCACCTTTTTTATGCGCATATAAAAATCCCATAAATAATATGGTAAAGAAAATAATTATTTCACCGAATGCCATCCAACCTACTTTTTTCGCCACTACAGCCCAAGGATATAGAAAAACAAGCTCTACATCGAATATCAGAAAAATTAAAGCGAATAAATAATAGCCTACATTTAATTGAACCCAAGTCTTACCAGTAGTGGCAATACCACATTCATAAGGTTCTCCTTTTTGTGGATTGGTAGTAGATTTTGTAACCAATTTTGCAACAAGAATAGCGAAGCCAGAAAAGGCTAGTGCTGCAAGAATTAATACAATCATGGAGGATGCTCCCATTCCTAAATATGCTTAAATGAATTGAAAATATCGGAAGCACAATATAATAAAAAAATGATACTTAGCACATTTTCACTAGAATATTTTGATTAAAAATAGGAAGTCTTAATGGCTAAACACAATATAATGAGCACATGATTTTTTTGGTGGATGTATTGCGGCAACGATTGAGTGGAAATCCTTTTTTGCTTGCTCTGAAGCAAAAAAGATTGGAAGGAAAGCGTGCCTGCCGCCCAAAATATTCTCAATCCATTTTTAGTTTTACCATCTTATTTTATTTCTCGCAAATATTTTTGCAATGTTACTAGACCTTCCGTCGCTGGTTTTTCAATGTAGGTCACATTGTTGCGATTTACTTTTGGTACTTTTTTATCTACCACAAATATGGGCATATAAGGCGGTAAATATTGCAAGATGGAAGCTGCAGGATAGACCACCAAACTTGTTCCAACTACGACAAAAATATCCGCCATGTATGCAAGACGAATTGCTTCATCCATCATGGGTACTGCCTCTTCAAACCATACAATATGTGGACGAAGTTGGGCGCCATCTTCTGCTGTATCACCCAGTTTTATGTCTTGTTGTATTGGGTAAATGCGTGTTTCATCTTCTTCACTTCGCATCTTAAAAATTTCACCATGCAAATGCAGAACCTGTTTAGAACCCGCTCTCTCATGCAAATCATCAATATTTTGCGTAATGATTTGGACATCAAATTCTTGTTCCAATTGCGCCAATGTATGATGGGCTTTGTTGGGCAATGCTTCCAGAATATTTTTTCGGCGTTCATTATAAAATTGAAGTACCAAAGCCGGGTCTTTTTGCCAGGCTCTTGGTGTGGCTACGTCTTGCACCTTATATCCTTCCCATAATCCATTACTATCTCTAAAGGTTTGTAAGCCGCTTTCAGCACTGATTCCAGCACCAGTGAATACTACTAATTTTTTCATGTGTGGTTTTGTTTTCTTTTTGATAAAACTACAAACTAAAACCAACAAAGCACGTTGCTTTAGAATATATTTGCGCGCTCAATACTAATTTAATTCATGAAGCAATATCTGATTTGTTTTTTATTCGCCTTTACTGCAACAAGCTTGTATGCCCAACCACCTTTGGAAACTAAATTTCCAGACTATGCATTTTTAAATTATCAAATGACTTTTGAGAAAGTAAAAACAGCAGTTGCAAAAAGTGATACGGTAGTCAAAAAATTATTTGCTGCTAAAGGAATTAAATATCCATGTAAAAATATTTTATGGCGTGCTTTTAAAGGTCCAAGCGAAATGGAATTGTGGGCACGTAATTCAATCAATGACACTTTTGTACTCATCAAAAATTATCAAATTTGCGCCTTGTCTGGCATACTCGGACCCAAGCGTTGGGAAGGCGATAAGCAAGTACCAGAAGGCTTTTATTTCCTATCTGATTTCAAACCCAATAGTGCGTATTACCTTTCTATGTTAGTTGGCTATCCCAATTATTCTGATTTAATACAAGGCAACAAGGACAAACCTGGCGGTGATATTTATATTCATGGTGCTTGTATGACTATCGGCTGTATGCCTATGACAGATGAACTTATTGGCGAATTGTATATCATCAGTATGAATGCCAGAGCTTATGGACAATTGAATATTCCGGTACAAATTTACCCAATACGTTATACACAAAAAGCAATTGACTTTTTAGGTCGTGAATATAAAAATGAAGCGGAAAAACAAAAGTTTTGGGTCAATATCAAACGAGCTTATGATTACTTCGAAGCTACGCACAGAACCTTGCCTGTGATGTATGATAGCAAAGGGAATTATGCGTTTTAAGGAATCTTTTGGTGATATATATTGTTGGTGATAACACCAACAATGGCGTGATGCGTTTTAAAAAGCCTTTTGGTGGAATGTATAAGTGAATAACAATGGATTAAATTATAAACTTATAATTGTAGTAAATAAAATACTGTAACCTTATTTTAGGACAATACATACTTTTGTAAACCAAGAATAAAACTAAAATAACTTTTGTAAACTTATTTTAGGCTTAAATTAAAAACTGTAAACTTATTTTAGGACGCTACCGGTAGCGCCATTGTTGGTGTTATCACCAACAATTTATATTTTTCACCATTGATGTTATCACCAACAATTTTTATTTTCAATCATTAGTGTTATCGTTAACAATTTTAATATTTTCGACTAATGATTTTCAGTACAACTTACGCCGAGTTTTTAACGATCACAATTTTGCAATGGAAAAATCTTTTGAAACCAGAAAAGTATAAAGAGATATTGGTGCATTCATTGTCCTATTTTGTAAAAGAAGAAAGAGCAAAAATATTTGCATTTTGTATTTTGGATAATCATATGCATTTGATTTGGCAAGCGGAACAAGATTATACTTCGCGCGACAATCAACATAGTTTTACAAAATTTACCGCCCAACAAA
>CANJRV010000171.1 GCA_947476825.1 Bacteroidota bacterium
AGTCGTGTAGATGAAAAAAATGAAGCCATTACCGAGAATGCCAATAATTTCCAAGAAAATGAAAATTTATTAAACCCAAATGATCCTACAACTGCCATTTTAATTGCCCAATATTCACAAGCATTTTTAACGCAAAGTATTGTATTAGGTTCTAAAATCAATGACGAATTTGTGATGCAAGGAAGAGTGAGTGAAGGCGTTCGTCAACAGAGCTTACAAGTATTGGCAAGTAGCGCAATGCCAGGTGTATTGGTAGAAATTGGCTATTTAAATAATTCAGAAGAAGAAGATTATTTAAATTCAGAAAAAGGACAAAATGAAGTGGCATTGGCAATATTCAATGGCATTAAATTTTATAAAGAAGAATCCGAAAAAGAACCTGCTATCATTAAAGAAAATTAATAGCTTAGTTTTGGAATAAATTAATTTAATATCACTCAAAATATTTTTTCATTGAAAATAACTAAAGAAATTAAGCTTGCCTTGCTTGGCATATTGTCCATCGTACTTTTCGTTTTTGGTTTTAATTATTTAAAAGGGAGTGGTATGTTCTCTTCTGGGCGAACCATCAAAGTGGAATATGACAATGTTCAAGGATTAACACCGTCCAGTTATGTGCAATTACAGGGTTTGAATGTTGGAAATGTAAAATCAATTTCTCTATCTACTGCCCATCCAGGCAAAATCGTAGCTGAATTGTTAGTCAATAAAAATGTCTTTATTCCTGCGGATTCTAAAGCAAGAATCGTATCTCTCGATTTATTGGGTACGAAAGCAATTTCTATTATTAAAGGCAATTCTACAAATGACATAGCGCCAAATCAATTATTGACAGGCGACATTGAATTAGGAACGATTGATGTGTTGGGTGCTGCTGCAACACCTGCAATTGATAAGGTAAAAACAACCTTATCTACTTTAGATACAACCATCCGAAATATCAATAGCATATTGGATGTAAAAACACAAGAAAACTTGAAAAATACCATTGCCAATTTGAACAATACCATGAAGGATTTCAGTCAATTTGCAAAGGAAATAAATGATCAACGCGCTAAAATCACTTCCTTACTCGATAATTTAAATTCGTTCACGGCAAACTTGGATAAAAATAACCAAACGATTACGCATGTGTTGACGAATGCCGAAACAACTACTGCTAATTTGAGTAAATTGAATTTTGAGTCTACATTGAATGAATTGAAAGAAACTCTAAACGGTTTACAAACTACTTTAGACAAAGTAAATCACGGGACAGGCAGTGTGGCTATGTTGATGAATGACGATAAGTTGTATAAAAATTTAAAAAATACCTTGGCAACCGCAAATAATCTATTGTACGATTTTAAAGCTCGCCCTTCCAGATATATCAATGTAGCTATTTTTGGCAGAAAAAATAAAAATGATTGTCCGCCACAAAATGCACCGAATGCAAATGAATAATTTCATTTCGTTTCATTGGATACACATCGCATGAAAATACTATTTCCAATTCTTCTTCTTCTCTTTTTCCGTTGCACGTTGCTTGCACAATCCAGTTCTTTGGATTCTTCAGGGTTGAAAATTATACAAATTATACATGTCGATTCTTTACTCGGCACCAATGGAGAAGGAAATAATTATCAACGACTTCTTGGTTCTGTTGTCATCGAACAAGATAGTGTACACATGACTTGTGATAGTGCGCATTTTTACCAAGATCAAAATACGATTGAAGCATTTAGCAATGTAGTAATTTCAAAAGCAAATGGTGCAACAGCTACTAGCGATTATATAAAATATACTGGCAGCAATAATACCGCCTTTATGAAGGGGAATGCGCAAATTATGGATGATGGAAAAACCCTAACCACAGACGAACTAACCTATAATATTAAAACAAAAATTGGAAGCTATAACAAAGGAGGAACTTTGGAAACAGACTCCACCAGCGTTACCAGTGAAATAGGAAATTACAACGGATATACCCAACAAACTTATTTTAAAAACAATGTAGTTGTCACAAATCCAAAATACAATATTGAATCTAAAGAGTTGACTTACAACGTAAAAAGTAAAATTGTTAAACTACTGGATGAATCAACGGTGCTTACCGAAAACAGTACGATCTATACTAAAGGTGGAACCTATGATTCTAAAAATGAGAGTGCTATTTTTGATAAACGCTCTACGGTGGAAAATGAAAATCAAATCATTACGGGTAATACATTAACCTATAATGAAAAAACGGGACAAGCTGTTGCCATCGGAAATGTCATTATTATTGATACAGTGAAAGGCAGTAAAATAACTGCCGATAAAACGGAGTATAATAAAATAAGTGGTTATGGAAAAGCAATGGGTCATGTGCATATAGATCAAGATAGTGGTAAAACGCAGTTGAGCGCAAATGAATTGGAGTACAACAAAAAGACAGGATATATAAAAGCTTTAGGCAGAGTTATTTTGTTGGATACCGTACAAAAAACAACTTTGCTTGCTGGGGTGGTAGAATCTAATGAGTATACAAAATTTATGTTGGCTACAGAATTTCCAAAACTCATTAGCATTGCCGACGGGGATACTTTATATATGCGGGCCGACACCATGATGTCTGTGCGAGTTAAAGATGTAATGAGTATAAAAAAAGTGCCTTCTGAAATAAATAAGAAAAATAATACAAGAACTTATACCTACAATTTATTGATTGCAGATTCTTCTTTTGCAAGTGAAAATGAACAGGAGCCGAAACTCATCATTGCCAATCGCCAGGTCCGTTTGTTTTCCGATTCCTTACAAGCAGTATGCGATAGTTTGAGTTATGCGCAATCGGATTCGGTTTTCCGTTTGTATCGTAATCCTATTATTTGGAGTAAAAACCAACAAACCAACGCAGATACCATTTACATGCATACCAAAGACAATAAATTATCGGAATTGAATTTGCTGCATGATGCCTTACTCATTTCCTCCACTGGTTATGCAACGATGTATGATCAAATTGCAGGAAGTTTTATAGATGCCTATTTTATTCAGAACGAAATTCAATTTGTGCATGTCAATCAAAACGCTGAAAGTATTTATCACGCAAAAGATGAGAATGGCGCTTATATTGGTGTCAATAAAGCAGAAGGCGCAGAAATAAAAATTTACTTTGAAGACAAAGCGATACGAAGATTAGTCATTCTCAACGACCCAAAAGGCGTGATGTATCCAATGGATAAATTGCCTGACGATCAAAAATATCTATCCAATTATAAATTATTGACAGACAAAAAACCAAAATCCAAAGCAGAAATTTTAGAGGATTAATCAATTTATTTTATTGAGTTACTCGTAATAACCTCTTCAATCTTTCTATTACCTTATCATCCTTTATAGAATTATTATCCCGTAGGGATGATATGATTATGACAAAATCAAAAGATAAAATCAATCACAACCCTGAAAGGGTTGAATATGAAAAGCATAAAATCAATCATAATCCTGAAAGTATTGAATATCAATAAAATAACACCGTCAATCAATCGGCTCCCACAACTGAATTTTATTGCCTTCGCCATCCAGAATATGAACAAATTTGCCGTAATCGTACGTTTCAATTGTGTCCAAAATAGTTACACCTTCTTTCTTTAAGTCTTCAACAAGCACCTCTAAATTTTCCACTCGGTAATTAATCATGAAGCCCTTTGTAGAAGGTTCAAATTCTTTTGTGGTTTCGGGAAATGGCGTCCACTGTGTCTGCGCTTTTTTTGAACTGTCTGTATTTTCATACCATTCAAATGTTGCGCCATACGGATTCGTTTCTAAGCCAAGATGTTTTTGATACCATTCCGTAATTTTCTTTGGGTCTTTGCATGTAAAAAAAATGCCGCCAATACCAGTTACTTTTTTCATGGGATTATTATTGTTTTAATGAGGTATAGATTTTTTATCCAATCAAATATATTTAAATTGTTGGG
>CANJRV010000172.1 GCA_947476825.1 Bacteroidota bacterium
AATGGTTAGGAGAAAATAAAATAGATTTATAATATTGTTTGCAACATAGACCTTTATGAGGCTTCAATGAATTGCATTTTTTGAAATTATTAAGTTATGATAGAGGAAGGAAAATATAAAGAGTTAACAGGAAAAATTATTGGATGCGCAATGACGGTTCATAACGAACTGGGTTGAGGATTTCTAGAAGTAATTTATCAGCGAGCGCTAGAAACAGAAATGCGGAATGCTGGAATAGATTTTTTGAGAGAATTTACGATGCGATTTTTTTACAAAGAAAATCTGATTGGGACAAGGCGAGTAGATTTTTTTGTTGCGCAAAAAATAAGTGTTGAATGAAAAGCAGTTTCCTATTTAGAGCCTAGAAATTTAGCACAGGCAATTAATTATTTAGAAGTGTATATTGTAGAAGTTGGATTGCTTCTAAATTTTGGTAGCTCAAGATTAGAATTCAAACGATTAGTCAATTCCAAATACAAAATAAAATAACAAGTACTATGAATTGTTTCCAAATTGCATCTTGCCTATCTACAATATCAATAATATTTGTTAAATCTACTTCATCTATTCCATCTTCAACATTCGCTATATCTGCAACATCTACTGTATAATCAGCTAAATCTTTTACTTCTAAGGTAATATCAGCGGTAATATGTGCGTTCTCGGTTGATTATTCAAACTAAAAAATACTACATTTGCTCCGCATCGCTTCTATGAAACAAACTTTTTTATTTTGCCTACTACTAGGTTTTTCCCTTCCTTCTTTTTGCCAAAAAGATAAAAAAATTGACCCTTGGACTACCACAACTTTAGAAGTCCCAGTTCCAATAAATCGACAATTATCGCACGATAAGATAGATCGTTTACAAAAAGAAGCGGATGCTTTCGATGGCACAGAAGATGGTATTATAACGGTCAAAAATAAATCTGAAGCAAGTGAAGTGATTACAGCTGCTATCATCAAGCGAATAGATCAATTACAAATTATCATCGAAAATTTACCATTAGATCATTTCAAAAAAATAGCAACACTTAAATTTCTGGAAGCGGAGGTAAAAGAATTTGTGAAAGATGAAAAAGAAGGAAAGGCAGAACCAGAATATTATAAAAATCTAGTAAACAACTTTGAAGTTTTTTTTAAAAAATTGGAAAACAATGAAAGCATAGTTGAATATATCAATTCCAATTTTAACCGTGCGATGTTTTCCAACATCAACATGTTTAAAAATGACCAACCAGCAATTGAAGCGATTTATAAAAATTTAGTTCGCCTCTATCCTAAAGAAATGAGACCTCGTTTGAATGAATATTCAGATTATGAAGCAGCAGAAGATTTGATGGCTTGGTTAGCAAAACAACAACCCAGTTTAATATTGACTTACGCCACCAGTACTTCCATGGAACGCTATATTGTGCGCCGTTGCAAAGATACTTTGGTGATGAAAATAGTTGATATTGCCGACAAAACAAAAACCCCATTAAGGGCAATTTCATTTTTAGATGATTTGATGGATGGCAGCAAAACGATTGTACAAGTGAACATGATTACAAGCGACAATGCCTTGTATTACAAGAGTTTGATAGAACAAAGAATGAAGCCAAATGCATTGTCGAAAAAAATAATTGAACGCGAAAGTAAATTACAAGCGCTCGAATATGTCCGTACAATGAATGAATTGCATGAAGCCACGGATCCCATTCGATTTGCTTGTATCGAACCATTGACGGCTAAAGAAATATATTTCTTAATGGTACTCTGCAGTGACGAAATTTACACCAGTACTTTCGTTGGATCTTTCAATAGAATGCTCCTGAAAATGGCACCTGAAAAAGGCGATATATTCTTAACGAATTTGCATTCAGATAAATTTAGAACCTTCATTCGTATGTGTGCTGGTTATAATAAATTAGATGAATTTTTAGCAACAGTAGAAGATAAAAATAGAAATGTTTTAATGGCTTCTTTTGTACATCATATTGATGACAATGTAGAAACTGATGTGGAAGATGCAGTAGATGTGGCCGATGCCATGGGTAGTATTGCAGACCCGACTTTGCAAGATTATTTATTGGCCGAATTGAAAAAAGATTATGAAAGAACGTATAAGGAAGATAAAAAACGCGGCTTAATTATTTACTTTTTATTGCACACTTTAGGTACTTCTATTATCAATCCCGATGATGCAAATGAAGAATTGCAACGTGAATTAAAAGTACCACCAATTACCTTTGTTCGCAACTCCAGTTTATTAGACAGTACTGGTCAAGTAATTGAACAAGTTTTCTTTTATGGCGATGATGATGGCAGAGATGCTTACGCTGGTTTTATGTCGGCATATAAACCAGAGGCTTGGAAAATTGACAAGAATGACAAATGGGTTTCACTTACTTCTATTGTTGGCAAACCAATGACCATTTATGCTAACCTTCCATTGGATGAACCAAATGATGAAGATGCGCAAAATGTATTGGTCAAATATTTACAAGACAAACAAATAAGACCATCTGTAATTGTACATCGTGGACATAGTTATCACTTACCTACCACTTTAAAATTCATCACACCGTATACAAAAATAATTGTATTAGGCTCATGTGGTGGCTATCATAATTTATCTACAATATTAGGTTTGTCCGAAGATGCACATATCATTTCCAGTAAGCAAACAGGAACACGATTAATCAATGAACCAATTATCAACCGCATCAATGATAAATTAATTGCAGGAAAAGACATCAATTGGATAGAGCTTTGGAAAGACTTGGGTGGCTTGATGACCACACCAGCTTTACAAGATAAATTCAACGATTACGTTCCGCCACACAAAAACATGGGTGCTTTATTTTTGAAAGCATTTAAAATACAAATGATAGAAAACGGATTACAATAAATGAAAAAGCCTCTTCCAATCAAGAGGCTTTTTTGTGTTCAAAAAAATAAAATTTATTCCATTTTCATTTCTTGTTATTTGGGCGGCAGACACGCTCTCTTTCCAATCTTTTTACTTCAAAGCAAGCAAAAAGGATTTCCATTCGATCGTTGCCGCCATACTAAGAATCATTAGAATAAATACTTAGCGTATTTTCTATCTAAAAATGAATGCTCTAGTATTATTTCTTTTTATTCCCTTTGTAAGGAACATACGTTTTATTTCCTTTTGCATTAATATAATATCGACCGCCATTTGCGCCTATCATTATTTTTTCTCCTTTAGGCCCTTTCATTCTATCATCTACATTGTCTGTTGCTTTATTTACAGTTGCTTGTACAGGCGCACCTGAAGCCGATTTTACAACTATCGTTGTTGGTTTTACGGCAGCTTTTGTTTCTTTCGCAGCCTCTTTAACCGTTGCTGTTGCTGGCTTTGCAGTCGTTACCACTTTCACTTTAGTTGCTGTAGGTGTTGTATTTTTTGTTTGTGCATTTGCGAATGCCACGCTGCATATCAACGATGTAAGGAGGATTGCTCTTCTCATTTGTATATTTTTTTTGCAAACCTATTTTATTTTTTTACAAGTGTAGGAATGAGTAAAAGGTTTATTTTTTTAGCAGAAGGATTAGTAAAGAATAATCTTACAAAGAGTGAAATGTTAAGAAAAATTATTACAGGAAACAGAGTGAGAGCAGTATGCCATAACAAAACGAATGCTAAACGCTTCCGCTCTTCATACTCGTTCTGATTAAGAGCGGGGTGCAATAACAAAAAAGTACTTGTCGCTTTCGCTTTTCACGCTCGTTCTGATTAAGATCGGTGTGCAATAATAAAAAAAGAGCTAAACGCTTTCGCTCTTCGCACTCGTTCTGATTAAGAGCGGGAAACAAAGCGAGAGCGGGGTACAAAAACAGAACGAGCGCGAATCGCTTTCGCTCTTCGCACTCGTTCTGTTTTCGTGGACCCACTAG
>CANJRV010000173.1 GCA_947476825.1 Bacteroidota bacterium
CAATACTGGTAACAGTTCAACAACAGCTTGTAACTCAACAGTAGTAGATGGTGTAACTTATACAGCAAGTGGTTCACACGACCATACTTACATGAATGTTGCAGGATGTGATTCAGTTCATACTTACAATGTAACGATCAATAATAGCACTGCAAATACAACATCTGTAACTGCTTGTGGTACCTATACATGGATTTGTAATGGAACAACTTATACAACTTCTGGTACCTATACATGTACTTCTACAAATGCATCTGGTTGTCTTCATACAGAAACTTTAGCCTTAACTATTACAACTACGACGAATGCTACATTAAATGCAACAGCTTGTGATACTTATACATGGTCTTGTAATGGAACAACTTACACAGTAGGCGGTATATATACTTGCACTTCTACTTCAGGAAATTGTACAACGTTGACAACCTTGAATTTGACAATTAATAATAGTTCAACTATGAGCACTTCTCAAACTGCTTGTGATACGTATACTTGGTCTTGCAATGGTACAGTTTATACCACATCAGGTACTTATACTTGCACTTCAATTAATGGAGCTGGATGTGTAAATACTGCAACTTTAAATCTGACTGTTAATTATAGTACTTCAAATACTGTTACTGTAGGTAGTTGTGGTTCATATACATGGTCATGCAATGGAGTAACCTATGCATCAACAGGAATTTATACATGTACATCTTTGAATGTAGCAGGTTGTTTGCATACTGAAACATTGAATTTAAATGTTTCAAGTGCACCATTGGTTTCTGGATTAAATATGACAAATATCACAGGTGTAACAGCAGTAGCGAATTGGACAGCATCACCTGGTGCTGCTTGGTATGAATTGCGATATAAGCCTACTACTTCTGCTTCTTCTGCCTTTATTTCTGCGTCAATTATAGCGCCTAATACTTCGAAGTCTATTTCAGGATTAACTCCAAATACACAGTACGATATTCAAATACGTTCATTCTGTTCACAGAATACCGTAGGTAGTTGGTCAGGTGTAATCAACTTTACAACACCTCTTACATGCGGTACCCCAACAGGCCTTGCAATTAGTGCTATTACAAGTACAACAGCTACAGCTTCATGGACTGCTGTTTCAGGTGCTCAGTATTACAATGTTCGCTACAAAATAACTTCAGGTTCTACTTGGACTACAGTTACATCTACTGCAAATAGCAAAGGATTAACTGGATTAGTTGGAGGTTCAACTTATGAAGTTCAAGTTGCTACAATTTGTGCTGGTATTACTAGTAGCTATTCTTCATCTGTAATTTTCAACACAGTTGCTCCTTGTGGAACACCAACTGGATTAGTTGTAACGAATATTTCTAATACTGCTTCTAAACTTAATTGGAATGCAGTTTCAGGAGCAGGATATTACAATGTACGTTGGAAAGCGGTAGCTGCCTCTGTTTGGACTTCAGGTACATCTATACTTACTAATAAGGCTATAACTGGTTTGACTGCAGGAACTCAATATGAATTCCAAGTACAAGCTATATGTGGATCTACTCCAGGTTCTTACAGTACTTCTACACTTTGGACAACTACAACGTCAACTCCACCAGTGGTAATTGGAAATGTAATTGGCAAAGTGATAAATACAGAAGAAGTATTGAATAGCAGTGTTAATATTTATCCTAATCCAACCACAGATATCTTGAATATTGATTTATCTGTAATGGTTTCTGAAACAACAACTATTCGTTTATTAGATATGAGTGGACGTGTTGTTAAAGAGGTTAAGATGAAATCTGAAAAAGGTGTAAATACGTATGCAATTAGTCTTAACGAATTGACAAACGGAATATATGCTCTTCAAGTGTTTGAAAATGAAACATTGACTCATGTGAGCAAAATTCAAAAGAAGTAATCTCTAATTTTGAATAAATAGAACTATGGCTGTCTTAAATGAAAATTTTAAGACAGCCTTTTTTTTATTCTTGTACTTGGTGTTTAAAGTGAAAGTGATTTAAGTTCAGAATTGTTAAGAACCACTCTTTTTTGAAAATCATGCACATATTGAGTAAGAAAAGGATAGGGAAAACTAAAGCAGGAAATCATTATCTTCTAAATTCTGGATCTACAATCTAGGTTTTGACCATTGTTCTTCATTTAGTTTCTGTGTTCTTCTGTAACATTAAATGCATAAATTGATAATTTCCTTTTAGTCAAGCCTAATATTTCTTTCCGCGAAATTAAAACTGTAACTGCCCTTATATTATTTTTATCTTAAATAAATCCCATACATTTGAAAATGAAATTAGAAACAATGAAAAAAATTCTTTTTGCATGTATATGTATTGCATTTTTTAACATGAGTTGCAATGATAAAACGTCGTCACAAAATAAGGAAGCTGCTATTCGAGTTAAACACCATTTGAATATTCCTGATAAAGGCATAGAAAGTTTGATGGAAGCAAATAGCACAAAAATTATCGAAGGAACCGATGGTAGTGTATTAATAATTATTGGCGAAGTAAACCGTAAAAAAGTAGATATCACCATCAAGAAGGGTGATAAAATAATAGAAGAGAGATTAGTGGAAGAGAAGGAGAGTATCCGTTTTGACTATGAAGGGATAACTTATACCATTGACATACGAGATATCAAAAAGCCGTTGATAGGAGTTGGAAAAGTTAATTTGACTATAAAGTAAATTAGGTAAGAGTAAAGGATAAACATTGGATAGAGAATAAGTAGGAGAATAATATCTTTAAACCAATCCAAGATAGAATTGAAAAATGAGTTTGAATGATGACTGTATTGCGGCAACGATTGTAATGGAAATCCTTTTTGCTTGCTCTGAAGCAAAAAGATTGAAATGGAAAGCGTGCCTGCCGCCCAAAATGTATTCAGTACATCATTAGTATAATTACAACAGTAAACTTCTCAATACAGAAAAAGTGAACCCGAATTTCTACATGCAACAAGCATTATTAGAGGCTAAAAAGGCATTTCAAAAAGATGAAGTTCCTGTAGGAGCTATTGTTGTCATGCAGGATCAAATCATAGGTAAGGGGTATAATCAAGTGGAGTTATTGCAGGATGCAACCGCTCATGCAGAAATTATTGCATTGACTTCTGCGTTTCAATTTATCGGAGGCAAATACTTACCGGAGGCAACACTGTATGTAACAGTAGAACCTTGTCTGATGTGTGCTGGCGCCCTATATTGGAGCAAGATTGGTAAAATTATTTATGGTGCTTCTGATGAAAAAAATGGGTTTAAAAAACATTGCCCGCATAGTCCCTTTCATCCAAAAACAATTATTGAAGAAGGCCTTCTAGCAATGGATTGCGCAAATTTGATGAAAGATTTTTTTAAATTGAAAAGATAAAATTCGCATGTACTCTGTGCATTTTTATTCTTAACCACTCCGCATTGTGATTGAAATAAATGGTGCATGTTATTTTGTTTAATTTTAACGACCAAGTATTTTTCCTATCTTACATTTGAAAAAAAATCACATGAAGCATTTACTTTTTTTATTCTTGTTTACGTCGCTTAGTATAGCGATGCCTGCACAATCTTTAAAGAGTTTGGTAAACAAATCTAAATCGATATTACAGGAAGGAACGAAGACAAATAAAAGCAATTCATCGTCCAATAATTTAGTTGGGAGCAATTTGAGCAATGCAGATATTTTGGATGGTTTGAGAGAGGCACTTAAAGTTGGTACGCAAAATGCATCTGGTAAATTGAATAAAACGAATGGTTTTTTTACCAATCAACTGATTAAAATCTTAATGCCACCAGAAGCAAAAAAAATTGAATCTACCTTACGGTCTTTTGGTTTTAATAAACAATGCGATAATTTGATATTAA
>CANJRV010000174.1 GCA_947476825.1 Bacteroidota bacterium
CTATCATAAAATCAATGCCAAGTATTTGCAAAATTATTTAGATGAGTTCTGTTACAAATTAAATCGAAGATATTTTGGCAAAAGACTTTTTGATAGACTCGTTGTAGCAGTGGCTCAGAATCTTGTGGCAAACTAAGACAGAATCAATATTATTGTTGTTAAACGGAATGATTGAAAATTTATTATGATTCTGTCGAAGTCTGCCAGTAAAGAATATAAATTGTATAATGTACAGGAAATAAAAATAATTCAAAATCAAATTATATCATGTAAAGGATATTATTTAGATTCTTTCAATCAAATAGTAGAAGACAAAGCAGAAATTATTAAAGGGAAATTCAAAATAAGTAACGGCAAAGTTTTTTATTCATCTTATAATATCTTGAGTAAAGAAAATATAATCTTAAAGCTCCGCAATGGTTTAATTCAATCTAAAAAAACAAAAAGCACCAATTTGGGTGGTTATGAATTTACTGAATATTTTAGTTACAAAGTACCTAATAAAGTAATTATATCTAACAGTAATAACAAATTAAAACGGATAGAACAAAAAATACAAATAAACTAAAATCCTTCTCTAAAAATCAGTCGCCAAAGACACATGCACCATTGGTTTTTTAGAACCTTCTATATTCCATGCAAAATCCGTTCTAAAGAAATAACCTAATAATTTAGTACGCATACCTAGCCCATATCCCCAAGCAAAATCATAGCTTGGATTATCGATATAAACAATGACTGGAGAGTTTGGATCTTGTACTTTATTGTTCTTTTTGATATTGTCTGAGTTTGGCATAAGCCCTCTCCATGCACTTCCTATGTCGGAAAATGCAACCAATTGCAAATTGCGAATGAAGCCAGATTTAATTTGTTTTTTGAAAAATGTATTATAAACCGGCAATCTAATTTCTTCATTGACGAGCATATAACTATTCCCATTTCTGGTGCCTTGTTTGTACCCACGCATATTTGTTGCTAAGGATTGAAAAGCATAATTCGCATTGGGATCGATTCCTGTATTTGCATCTTGTTGCGGATTTAAATCATTGTCTACACCACCAAGAAAATATAATATTTTGGCATTGCCACCACTAAATGCACTTGCAATTCGTGAAGCTAGTATGCAGTTTTTATACAAGCCAATATAATTCCGTCCGTCAAATCCGAAATTATAAAACCCTTTAACTGTTCCATTTATTTTATATTGGTATTCCGTAAATAATTTCGCCTTCGTTCCTTTCCAAATATTGATGATCGGTGAATAAGAATTATCATACACATACTCCAGTCTGCTGGTGACCCAATATTGTTTATCATCTGGAATGCCGATGCTGTATTTGTCTTTGGCTTGTATGCGAATTCGATCATAACGAATACCCAATTGCATTCTAATACTTTGCAACATATCAAATGGATACGTAAAATTGGATTGCAAATAATCTAATCCTACTTTACCATACACAGGATATGGCGAATAGGCAGGAGGCAATGAATATCGATAATCATACGTATTCGTTACCGCATGATGATAATACAACATGCCCCAATCGGTGCGTTTTCTATAATTGGCAAATTGCATGAAATAATCCAAAGAATGAAAATCAGCACCCAATCGCATACCACCAGTAATTTTATAATCTTCCATGATGTCGGTTAATGAAGAAGTTAAAAATCCGGAAAGCGGTGGATTAGCAACTTGTCCTCCATTGTACGCAAATGGCTGATAGCGAGTAAATAAAAGCGTATTATCCAAACTGGTTTGTATAAAATCAGGATAAAAAGTAGTCAAATGTTTTTTCGGTTTGATGGTATTTTGCTTCGCAGTGAAGAGTTGATACCTTGAAGTCTTTTTATTTTTTGCTAAGAAAATTTCCTCTAAAAAAGGAATAGAAGTCGTGTCCTTTTCAAATGGTGTAGAATAAGTCACAACTGCAGAAGTTGGTACTGGTTCTGGCGCTTCCAATAGCAAGGAATCTTTCATCAATGCTTGATACGCTTGATCCTTATCTTGTAATTGTTGAAACGGTGTTTTATACACGATGAAGTCCGATTTTGATTTTGTGACTTCAACAACCTCTGCCGATTTAAGAATATAATCTTGTTTGAGTAATGCAAACGGCACAGGCTTGGCGGTCCTCATTTGAAAGGTATCTCTTTCGGTTCCATTTTTTTGGATACGAACGATATGTCGAACTAACTTTCCTTTTTCTTCTAGTAAATAAGAAAATTCTTCTTGCCCCCAAGGCATGGGAGAGGTAATTTCAGACAAGGTATTACTCAATGGAATGAGATTAGTTCCTTTCTTCGGATTATATAAATACAAATTAAATTGCTGGGTAAAATCATCACTTTTCGCCCCTTCACCAATGAATGGATTGTTGCGATTGGATAAAAATAAAATGCCATTTTGTGCACCACTTTCTAGCAATATGGGATTTTTATCATCAAATAAATCTTTAGTAATATTCTCTACTTTATTATTTTTTAGTGCCAAAGAAAATAAATCGCTTTGTCCTTTCTTAATACCAGTAACTGCTAAATAATTTTCATCCTGCATAAAGCACAAACCAGTTATCCGTTCAATTTTACGTGGAGGGATAACTCGGTTTTCCATTTTCCTTTTACCGGCAGTAAAAATGCGCAATTGAAAAGAATTATTTTTCTGATATAAGACCGCTAATTTTTTTCCACTCGGACTCCAAACTAAAAATGGGTATTCAGGATCGGTTAAGGACTGAACCGCCTTGATGCCGCCGTCTACGATAGTAAATTTTTTATTGAATTTTGCATTTTGCACAACCACATGAAACTCCCCATCCTTGCGCTCTACATACGCCACTGCATCACCATCTGTTGACACTACAATTTGTGAATATTCTACATCTCGTTTTGTTTTGATTCGCATAAAATCTATCCTACCATCCAATGAATCACTTTGCAGATTTACCTTTTCAATCTCCATGGCATGCATTGCTTCCCATTCGGCATACACTTTTTCAGCAGGTTTTTTGAACACGGATTCAATGGCATTATTCACACTCTTTCTAAATCTGGTCAGGTATAATAAATTTGAAATATAATTTTCGCCATATTGATTCGCTACAAAATTCCAAAATGAATGACCAATTAATTCAGGATACAGTATGGATAAATCATTGAATTTATTCTTCTTTTTACCTGTCAATAAACTATTCACTTCTACTTCTTGCTTTGGTTTCCAGTCATCCGATATATAAGAAACATAGCCAAGTGTATACCACTCTGGCAAATTCATTTTCACAGCATTTTTCACAACATCCTTGATATTGTCGCCATACAACATATTGTCTTTGATGACACTGGAAATTCCTTTCCGCAATTGTTTTTTAAGATGGTTATGATCTCCATTAAAATAGATTGGAATATTGTCTGTCGCTACGGCTACTTTACCGCCGTTTGCTTTATTGATCGCATCATTTTGTCGACCAATATTCGTTTGATGATAATCGCTGAAGGAGTTGTAAATAATGATGTTTAATTTTTTATTCAATCTCCCACCCATCATGTACACAATATGCGACAATTCCTGTTCAGCAATATTCAATGCATATAAGGCGTTTGCATTCCCATAATCGTAATAGAAAGTTCTGAAATGCGTGCTGTCATAATAGCGCCATTCGAAGGTTCTGTATTGCACTCTATTCTGGCTAAATTGCTCCCAAGAAGCTTGAGAATAGCCATGTATAGCGAGTATACACAAAGTAAAGACGAAGACGATTTTTTTGATCATGGAGAATGCACTATTCCGTAAAAATTAAAAATACATTAAAATCAA
>CANJRV010000175.1 GCA_947476825.1 Bacteroidota bacterium
CAGTTGGATCTTGGATTGAAACTAAGGTCTTAAAAATGTCGGTCCCACTAAAAAGGAGGCAATGGTATGATAGTCTATTCTCATTTATTGAAAATGCAAAACTGCCATTAAGTCTTACAGGATAAGGCTACTGCAAAATCTGGGTTGAAGAAATTAGATCATAATAAGTAGCTTATAATGCCCTGACAGCATAAATTATTTACATGTATTTATTATAATATATTAAGGAATTGCAGAAATACACTTTTGAAGGATGAATTATATTTTTTGTAAAAATGCCGTATTTTGTATATAATTTGGGCATAACTAGGCATTTTAGAATGTTACAACGGGGTTTTTTAAAAAAAAAGTAGCAAATAATTATGAAAAATAAATAATCAATGCTAAGTTTGAGGTGCATTAAATATTTTTAACTTAAAACTTGGGGAAATTCTAAACTTATTACTTTTAATTTAGTATACTTTGCTAAGTATTATTTAGATAATAAAAGTACCATTTTTATTGATTCTAGTGGATTAGAATAGTTTCTTTTAGTTCTATATTTATTATTTTTTGCTTAAACATAATGATAAAAAGAAATCATATATTTAAATTAAAACTTTTTTTAAATAAAAAGAGTAGCCCAAGTATTATTATATTTTGTGGCTTTTTACTAATTGTGATTATATCTAATTTGGCAAATGCTCAAAGCAAAACGGATATGAGTTTGTTTGCAATTTCGCCTGAATGGAATGGTAAAGAGTTTTGTGATTCTGGGAATGGATTTAAACCATCAAGAATTAGTGCACCCTTAATTAGCTACGCTGGAAATAGCGCAGATATTCCATTATACAATTACACATGGGAACAAAGAATTAATGGTGAATCTTGGGTAGCGATCGCTGCAGGTAAATCTGTAAGAACAATTCCTTCGTTTTATCCTGCGGTACTTTACTACAAATCTGAAGGAATAAAACCGATTCTTTATAATTGGCGTTTAAAATTGATAAATGTATCGAGTAAGGAGACGCTTGAGAGTGAAATATTTAGTCTATCCTTAATGAGTTCTATGAGTCTTCATAAAATGATTACTCAAAATCAACAGGATAAAAATAAATATAATGTGGATTTAAGAGTAGTTGGTGGTTTAGCCATTAAATCTTTTGAATGGAAATCACTTACTCCAAAAGTGAATTTAACTTCTACACAAAAAAATGCGGAAGATCCAGTAGGTTTACCTGCGGGGGAATACCAAATTACAATAAAAGATGGATGCAGCAGTGTTGTGCAAACAATACAATTAAATCCAGAAAATATAAATCAGATTAATCAATCATCCAATTAATAATTTTAAGACTTCAATTTGTTTAATTAAATTAAATTTTGTACTATGAGAAACATTTTTACTATTCTAAACAACTGCTTTGATAAAACTAATATTACAAGCAAAACATTTAAAACAGTATTTTTAGCTCTTTGCATTGTATTGCTTAGCTTTTTTAGTAAAAATGTTTCAGCACAGACTTGTTCTCTTTCTTTGACACCTGCCAATATTGGAACTTGGGTTGGTGGAGAATTCTGCACTGGATATAATCCGGATAAAACAATTCTTTCTTGCATAGTTGGACATAGCGGAACTTGCAATGCTGGTTCCTACACTTGGGTTTGGAAGGAGTCTGTAAATGGAGCTGCATTTACAACAGTTCAAACAGGTTCTGGTGCTATTCAAGGTTATGATCCACCAGCGCTTACGAATACGCCCGCTGGAACCCCAATCAAAAGTATTGAATACATTTTGATTGTAACAGATATTAATAATGGAAATATCACCTCAAGCCTTTCTGGATTTACAATAAATATAGCTAGTCAAATGACATCTACTTCAACAAGTGACTTAACTTGTTTAAGTCCAGTGAA
The DNA here is from genome assembly GCA_947476825.1 of Bacteroidota bacterium. Lineage (GTDB taxonomy): Bacteria > Bacteroidota > Bacteroidia > Chitinophagales > Chitinophagaceae > OLB11. The sequence continues at coordinate 1,897 of CANJRV010000175.1, forward strand.
TGGAAGTATTAATCTTTCTGTAACTGGTGGTTTGCAATTAGTCACTAAAACTTATTCATGGACAGGTAGTGCAGGAGGAGTAGTTCCTTTTTCACAAACTAATGTTGAGGATCCTAGTGGGTTAACAGCTGGTACTTATACTGTTATAGTTTCTGATGGCGTTTGTTCTAACTACACCTCTACAATAATAGTTAATTCAAGTAATGCATTGGCAGCGTCAATTACAGCATCTTCAAATATTAATTGTAAAAACGGATCCGACGGAAGTGCAACAGTAACTGCTGTTGGTGGCGCACCAAGTGGTTCTCCTTCTTATACTTATGCATGGTCACCAAGTGGAGGGGTATCTGCAACTGCTAATTCTCTTACTGCAAATACTTATACAGTAAATGTAACGGATGGTTCTAGTTGTGTAGTTTCTACCTCAGTGACTTTAACTCAGCCTTCCACTTTTGTTTCTTCAAGTGCAAGTGTAACCTCAAATTATAATGGCGCACAAATATCTTGTCCATTTAGTTCTGATGGCGAAATTACAGCGTCTGGTAGTGGCGGAACAGGTTCATATTCTTATAAACTTAATGGTGGTTCTTATCAAGTATCAGGAGTTTTCACAGGCTTAGTTGCAGGAACCTATACTATAACAACAAAAGATGCGAATGGTTGTACAGCAACCAATACAACAACGATAACAGCACCAACTGGTGTGGTATCCAATGGAAGTGTGACATCCAATTATAATGGTGCACAAATATCTTGTCCCTCAAGTTCTGATGGTGAAATAACAGCGTCTGGTAGTGGTGGAACAGGTTCATATTCTTATAAAGTTAATGGTGGTTCTTATCAAGTATCAGGAGTCTTCACAGGCTTAGTTGCAGGAACTTATACTATAACAACAAAAGATGCGAATGGTTGTACAGCAACAAATACAACAACGATAACAGCACCAACTGGTGTGGTATCCAATGCAAGTGTGACATCAAATTATAATGGCGCACAAATATCTTGCCCTTCAAGTTCTGATGGTGAAATAACAGCGTCTGGTAGTGGTGGAACAGGTTTATATTCTTATAAAGTTAATGGTGGTTCTTATCAAGTATCAGGAGTTTTCACTGGCTTAGTTGCAGGAACTTATACTATAACAACAAAAGATGCGAATGGTTGTACAGCAACCAATACAACAACGATAACAGCACCAAGTGGTGTTGTATCCAATGCAAGTGTGACATCCAATTATAATGGTGCACAAATATCTTGCCCTTCAAGTCCTGATGGTGAAATAACAGCGTCTGGTAGTGGTGGAACAGGTTCATATTCTTATAAAGTTAATGGTGGTTCTTACCAAGTATCAGGAGTATTCACTGGCTTAGTTGCAGGCACTTATACCATAACAACAAAAGATGCGAACGGTTGTACAGCAACAAATACAACAACGATAACAGCACCAAGTAGTGTTGTATCCAATGCAAGTGTAACCTCAAATTATAATGGCGCACAAATATCTTGCCCTTCAAGTTCTGATGGCGAAATTACAGCTTCTGGCAGTGGTGGAACAGGGTCATATTCTTATAAAGTTAATGGTGGTTCTTACCAAGTATCAGGAGTCTTCTCAGGCTTAGTTGCAGGAACTTATACCATAACAACAAAAGATGCGAACGGTTGTACAGCAACAAATACAACAACGATAACAGCACCAAGTGGTGTTGTATCCAATGCAAGTGTAACCTCAAATTACAATGGTGCACACATATCTTGTCCAAGCAGCACAGATGGTGTAATAACAGCATCTGGTAGTGGTGGTACAAATCCTTATAGTTATAAACTTAATGGCGGTTCTTATCAAG
>CANJRV010000176.1 GCA_947476825.1 Bacteroidota bacterium
TCAACTTTTGTGGCGTTGGCACCATTCAGCATTTTATCATTAGTCAGCACTCTACGAAAAGTATTCGTTGCTCAATGAATCCGCAGAGTCCCGAGGCGGAGACTCTGCGGAGAGTAAATTCAGTAATTAGTCGAAAGTAAAAAGTAAAAAACAGCATTCGTAGATAATGAAGGGAATATTGAAGCGTATTTTTTATTGTCGAATGTTGTACTCCGTTCAGCTTTTGTGGCGTTGGCACCATTCAGCATGTTGTCATTAGTCAGCACTCTACTAAAGTATTCGTTGCTCAATGAATCCTCCGAGTCCCGAGGCGGAGACTCTGCGGAGAGTAAAGTATTCGTTGCTCTATGAATCGGCAGAGTCCCGAGGCGGATACTCTGCGGAGAGTAAAGCCATTTCGAAGACCCAATGTAAAATTCAACCAATAAAAAATAAAATACCCTATTTCACTTCAAATCTTAACAATTCTTCATCCAATAAGTTCGCATGCAATTTGTCGCCAATAGCTACTGGTCCAACTCCTTTGGGCGTTCCGGTATAAATAATATCTCCCATATTTAATGTGAAATATTGCGATACATAAGCAATTATTTTTTCAAAGCTGAACAATAAATCCTTCGTATCACCATATTGTACTTGTTGATTATTTTTATACAACTGAAACTGAAAGGATGATTTTTTTTCTTCGTTCGTAATCGTTTTCCATGTTCCCAATACTGCAGACATATCAAAGGCTTTCGCAATCTCCCAAGGCAGACCTTTTTCCTTTTGTTTTTGTTGCAAATCCCTGGCGGTAAAATCGATGCCGAGTGTGATGGCATCATAATAGTTACTTGCAAATTTTTCAGAGATTGCTTTGCCATTTTTACAAATACGCAAAACCAATTCACATTCGTAATGAATATCTGTCGAAAAATTTGGATAATAGAAAGGCTTATGGTCTGTTAGTAATGCTGTTTGTGGTTTCATAAAAATAACAGGCTCAGTTGGCACATCATTTAATAATTCCTTGGCATGTTCGGCATAATTTCTGCCTACGCAAAATATTTTCATATGGTAAATTTTTGGTTGTTGAATAAGTTCATGGTTCTTTCCAAACCTATGCTCACAAAGCTTTCTATGATTTGGATACAAGCATCTACTTTTTGATTCACGAGTGGAATTTCTTTGTCTTTCCATTTGCCTAACACATAATCTACTTGCCTGCCTTTTGCGAAATCATTACCAATACCAAATCGCAATTTGGGATATTGTGTAGTGCCTATACATTCTTGGATACTTTTTAACCCATTATGTCCTGCGTCACTTCCACCTGCTCTTATTTTTAATACTTCCAATGGAAATGCCAAATCATCCACGATGGTTAAGGAATTTTCGATGGCAATTTTTTCTTTATCTAACCAATATTTGACTGCTTTGCCACTTAAATTCATGTAGGTAGTTGGCTTGATAAGCACTAATATTTTTCCTTTGTATTTGATTTGGCACACATCTGCTAATCGATCACTTTGAAAGGCAGTATTGTACTTATTGGCAAGAACTTGCACCACATCAAAACCAATATTGTGTCGGGTTTCAACATATTCGTGTCCAATATTCCCTAATCCAATAATAAGATATTTCATTTGGCAAATCTAAAAAAGGAAAGGATACTGTTTCGGGAAAATGAGTTTTATTTTTGTATTGTTTGATGTTACTATATTACTGGACTGGTTTCGGTTGGTGGGACACCAACCGATAGGGTAAGTATTGAACACTTCTGTTATTGTCCATCTTTCTTTTTAGCGGATGTAGACAACAGTATTAATTTCTCTCGTCCTAAAAACTTGTTTGGTATTAGCAATGCAAGTTGTCTATCAATTTCAGGATTGACTATTTTTTCTTTCTTATTTGTTCTCCAAGGTGTATTGAATTCGAATGGTTTTGTCTTTGAATATAGTAATATATCTCCGTTCGTTATAATTTCTATATAAATATTGAGATAATGATGAGATGTATGCATGGTAAAACCCGTTTCAATAGTGTCTATATTTGTTTTAAGTGCATTTTGCAACTTCAGAAAGTCCGAAAGGATAAATTTATTTTTCCATCTTTTATCCTTTTTTGTTAGCCGTTTCTCCATTGTCGAATCCCTATTTGATACGTTAAAATAATTTTCAACTACATATTTATTCGTAACAAATTTCTGAGAAGAACTATCAAAAATATAAATAACACGATTCTTTGTGACTCTATTTTCTAAAAGTAATTCTTCATTTCTCGTAAAAGTTCTATCCGTTTTTAGAATGGAAGTGATGACTAATTTAGTTTGATTTTGTCCAAAAAATAGCAAAGGCATAATCAAAGAAGATATTAAAATAATGAGTTTGTACATGGACTTTGAATTTTGGTGCCAACTTATGTTTTAGCCCTGTTTACGATAGCACGCGGTTGTGGGTTTGTTTTTAATTGGTTATTGGATTTATATGAATTTGTCCTCCTACTGCTTTCAAGACTTTCATAATTGTTGAAAATTGTGGCTTAGCACCTTCAGACAATGCCTTGTACAAACTTGGTCTGCTCATTCCTGTTTCTTCTGCTATTTTGGTCATACCAATTGCTTTTGCAATATGTCCAATTGCAACAACAATTTCAGAATCATCACCTTCTTCCAAAACGGCATTTAAGTATTCGGAAATCATTTCGTTGCTGTCCAAATAATCAGCAATATCAAATTTTGATGTATCCATTGTTCTATATTTTTAATTTATTCCAAATATCTTTTGCTTTTTCAATGTCTCTTTGTTGCGTTGATTTATCTCCTCCAATAAGTAGAATAATAATTTTTCCATCAATTTCTTTGAAATAAACTCTGTACCCTTTTCCGTAGTTAATTTTCAATTCTCTAATTCCGTCTCCAATAGGTTCACAATTTCCAAAGTGTTCGTCTTTCTCTAATTTTTGAATTCGGAACAAAATTTTTGCCTTTGCCCTCAAGTCATTCAATTTCTTAAACCACTTATCAAATTCTGTAGTCTTTTCAATAAAAAACATACTTTATATTGTATTCATTTGGATACAATGATATGGAAAGTATTTTAATTCTACAAATTCTATTTTAAGCATTTTGTTGGTCAAAGTAACGCATAACTGAAGTCAAGGCGTTACTAAAAACTGAACAAGTTTCTGTTTGGTGGAACACCAACTTATAGAGTAATATGAAAATTAATTTTCCACTTTTTTCTTGATAAAAAAGTGGAGCAAAAAATCAAGACTGTAGAAAAATAGCTAAAAATTTCAACTGTTGTCTAAAATAAAAAAGCTATTCTTCTTTTTCTCTTTCTCTATCTTAAGTAGTTAGATTAAGCGAACAATCTATATTTAGCAACATACGATAGTTTTTATTTCTTAACGCCAACAGTCAAAATTTTCTTAACGCTTTTTTTCTAAGGTCGACAACTGAACATTAAATTATTTGAAATACATCTTGAGTCAGTAATTTTTTATTTTATTCCTATCTCCTCAGTGTCTCCACTTCTGAATACTGCGGTATAGTTGAGCACTCTGCAAGTCGCAGTGTGCCTCAGAATTATTTTACTCGAATACAAGATTATGTTGGGAGCACACACTGCGAGCAAATAATTTAGTGTGAGTTTTGTAGCGACGCATAGGGGTGAAATTCAATAATGACA
>CANJRV010000177.1 GCA_947476825.1 Bacteroidota bacterium
CTACTGTTTATATGAACAGGCTCTAAATATATCGGCTGGCGCGGGTTTGCAATCCGTGTCGATTTTCCTATTGGTTTGTGTCCCTCCAACTCGGCTGGCGCGGGTTTGCAACCCGTGTCCCATTTCTCTAGCAACTGCTGTCCCGCCAACCAAACCCGTGTCGCATCTCTTTAGCAGCTGCTGTCTCGCCAACCAAACCCATTTTTAAAATAGAAAACCCAATCCTATCTCAGCATACTCTGCTCGTGCAAAATGTGTTTTTAATTGGGTGAATAAAAACATGTCCTTTACCACTCCTTTTCTTGCTGTATAAAAATGATAATTGATTCCCAACTTCTGGTAGATTTTATCACCGCCACCTATTGAATGATTTAAATAATATCCCAATTGCAATGGCAATCCTATTTTACCAAAAACAAATTCATGCCCAGCAAATACGGTATAACGATACGAATGCTTCTTCTCTTCTCCTGGATATAAATAATTATTTTTGATAAAGGCATACAGCTTTTCACTATACGTGATATCCGCACCTAATAGACATCTAAATTTATTTCGCCACATTTTACTAATAAAAAGAGAGCCACTCTCATAGGGATAAATTGGACCGTCTACCGTTTTATCTTCTGCAAATGCCATTGACATTTTAGCCCCAATATTCCACGGATTTTTCGACTTCATTTGTTCTTGCTTTTGAAAAACATGCACAATAAAATTTGGATAATAATGCAAGCCAACAAATCCACTAAAAGTATTGATGCCAAAATTAGGCTGTCGAGCCGCAGCATTCGACAAGTGATCAAATGCCGCACCAATTTGTATTCGCCATTTTGGTGCAAATGAATAACGTAAGCCGGTTTGCATCATCGTAAAATTATTGACCGAACTACCAATAATATTATTGAAGGAATCTATAGCTGGTGTGCGCTCCCAATGCTTTGTAGCATATCCAATACCACCGCCAATCTTCCAAAACCAATCTATTTGTTGATGACTCAAAATCCGAAATTGTATAGAAGGATAAAAGCCAATCGCATCGCCATAACGCACATCACCATAATGTACATAACAAATATTCAAGCCTGTCTCAGGAAAACCAAATCGTTGTTGCCATGGATGCGTGCCAGTTGTTTGTTTAGTATACGACCATTCCAACGCTTGAGTATACTGCGGTGCAGGCAAATGTATTTTAGGTGTGTGAATGAATACCTTCCCGCCTAAATATTGCATACTATACGCAATAGATTTAGCTTGTTTTGTTGTTTGCCCAAATAATGCAAAGGGAATACAAAAGAAGAAGATAAAAATTATTCGCATGTGGTAAAAATAATGGCTCTACATGAATTTATTGCGATTGTAGAAATATCTTTACACGCATGAAGTATTTTTTCTCGATTATTTTATTTCTTATAGTGCAGCTTGTTTATGGACAAACCACTACACCCAAACGTGAATTTCGTGGCGCATGGATAGCCACTATCGGAAATATAGATTGGCCCAGCAAACAAGGACTGGATGCCACTATGCAACAACAAGAATTTATTGCACTCATTGATCAAATGAAAGACAATGGATTGAATGCGGCCATCGTGCAAATTCGTCCTTGTGCAGACGCATTGTATGATTCACCTTTTGAAAACTGGAGTAAATATTTAAGTGGCAAACAAGGTGTACCTCCTACACCCTATTACGATCCTTTAGAATTTATGATTAATGAATGTCATAAACGTTGCATTGAGTTTCATGCATGGTTCAATCCATATCGAGCTTTGGTAGATGCGAACAAAAATTTGAATACCGCAACACATTGTACTAATACGCATCCCAATTGGTTTTTAAACTACGGCGGCAAAAAATATTTTGATCCAGGTCTGCCAGAAGTGCGAGAGTATTTTACCAATATTGTTTTAGATGTAGTGAAACGTTATGACGTAGATGCCATTCATTTCGATGATTATTTTTACCCTTATCGAATCGCGAAACAAGAATTTCCAGACTTTAAATCTTATGCCAAATATGGATCAAATTTTCCAAATAAAGATGACTGGAGAAGGAACAATGTGAATACATTAATTGAATCCCTAAGTAAGAAAATTAAAAAAGAAAAGCCTTATGTAAAATTTGGTATCAGTCCTTTTGGGGTTTGGCGAAATTCTTCCAAAGACCCTGAAGGCAGCGTCACCAATGGCGGACAAACTAATTACGATGACCTTTTTGCAGATATCCTTTTATGGCTTCGCAAGGGTTGGATAGATTATGCATTACCACAATTGTATTGGGAGCAAGGACATCATGCTGCCGATTATGATGAACTCATTAACTGGTGGAGTCGTCATGCCTATGGAAAAAATATGTATGTTGGTCATGCCTTATACCAAATAGGCACTTCAACAAAAGCTTGTTGGCGTAGCTTGAATGAAATGAATGAACAAGTTGCACTTACAAGAACCACGCCAGGTATCAATGGCAGTTCATTTTATAGTGCCAACTCCTTCAAAAAAAATTGCTACGGTTTGAATGAGGACATGAAAAATAATTGGTACAAAACGCCGTCTCTTTTACCTTCAATGCCTTGGATAGATTCTATACCACCCGCTTCACCAAAAGTAGAAAGCACTATCACTACAAATGGATTTAAACAATTGAATTGGACAGTTAGTAATCCCAAACAAGAAACACTTCAATTTGCTATTTATCGTTTTGAAAAAGGAGAACAAGCAAATATTTCAGCTTCTCATCTGATCACTATTATAAGAGACAATTCTTATATCGATTATGCGTCAAGAAATAAAAAGTATAAGTACTTCATCACTGCATTAGACCGACTGCAGAATGAAAGTAGTGTGAGTAATGTGGTGGAATAATTCCAAATACAAATGGTTAATGCTGAATTGTGAATTGTGAATCCTATAGTGTAAATTCTAAAATATTTAGGGGAATAAAATTCTATTGCATAAAATCTGCACTAAAGTCTAAACCTATTGGCTGGCGAGGGTTTGCAACCCGTGTCACATAAAGTATTGGTACTTGATAATTGTCTGAACTACAGCTTTTTGATTAAATGATTACTATGATTCTGACTTTGGCTGGTGCGGATTTGCAACTCTTGTCCCATGTAGTATTGGTACTTGATAATTGTCAGAACTATGATTTTTTTGATTAAATGATCACTATGATTCTGACTTTGGATGGCGCGGGTTTGCAACCCTTGTCACATTTCTTTTTACTAAAATTTGATATCCTCTTATGAAGCACGAGAAGCCATCGCTCGAAAGCCACCCTATTGGCTGGCGCGGGTTTGCAACCCGTGTCACATAAAGTATTGGTACTTGATAATTGTCTGAACCACAGCTTTTTGATTAAATGATTACTATGATTCTGACTTTGGGTGGCGCAGGTTTGCAACTCTTGTCCCATGTAGTATTGGTACTTGATAATTGTCTGAACTATGATTTTGTTGATTAAATGACTATACAAATTATATTTATTAAATGATCCAATTTAGCTCTGTAAAAAAATATAACTAAATGCGCAAGTAGTTCTAATGCTTTCTTTGGTAAGGGTTTTGATTTCATTAGATA
>CANJRV010000178.1 GCA_947476825.1 Bacteroidota bacterium
GGACCTTATCAAGAAGCAGATGCAGTGCGACCGTTAAGTGTATATGCTAAACATAAATTGGAAGCAGAACAATTGGTAATTCAAGCATCACCTGATAACTTGGTATTACGTGTTACCAATGTTTATGGTCATGAAGAAAGAAATAAAAACTTTGTATCTAGAATTGTACAACAATGTGTTGCTGGGCAAAAGCTTACATTGAAACTGCCAATGGATCAATATGCAACACCTGTCAATGCATGGGATATTGCAAGAGCCATGTATGCATTATTGCAGGATCAACATGCGGGTATTTTTCATATCGCCAGTACAGATGTGATGAATCGAGTAGAACTTGCCTTACATGTGTTGAAATATTTTCCAGAAGCGGAGTATGAACTCATTCCAATGATTACTTCCGAATTACATCAAGCTGCAGACAGACCTTTACTAGGAGGTTTATTAAAGACAAAGTTTTCTGCTTTATACCCAAAATTTTTGTTTGGGAACGTGGACACTTTCGTGAAGGAATGTTTAGCACTAAATAAATAATGCGCCTATTTTTACTAGATTTTACAATTGTCTTGTTACATTAGTGCTAATATTTCTGCCTTCAAACGATATAGGTTGATTTCTCGTCTTATCTTTTTATATTTAACTCCTACCATGAAAAAAATAATTATTCTACTCGCCATTGTTATTTGCTGTTCAACTCAAAGTATTTTTTCTCAAGTAAATGGGACAGTCACTCTTGGTCCAGACATCATACAGCCATCTTGTAAGGATACAGTTGTACTGCATGCTACCACCACCTCACCACTTTTAGGAAGTTCAAATTATAATATTAATCCAATACCTTATACACCTTATTCTTATTCTGCTGGAACCAATATTACTTCTGTTTCCAATTCGGATGATTCATGGTCAACTGCCGTTAATATACCTTTCCCATTTTGTTTTTTTGATAATACCTATACAACATGTGTGGTCGGTTCTAATGGGGCATTAAGCTTCAATACAGCAAATGCAGGCATGTTTATGCCTTGGGGTTTAAACGGAGTTGCACCTTTGCCTAATACAACTTTTACTGCTGCACAAAATTCAATCATGTGTCCTTATCAAGATATTTATCCATTATCTGCTGGCGATGTATTTTACCAAACTTATGGCACAGCGCCTAATCGTGTATTCGTTGTTTCATGGAACCAATGCGCAATGTTCAGTTGTACCAATTTGTTAGCCAATCAGCAAATTGCGTTATACGAGACTACCAATGTGATCGAAACATATATTGGTAATAAGCCAGAGTGTCTAACTTGGAATTCAGGCCGAGCGATTCATGGAATAGAAAATTCAACAGGTACAATTGCCTTTATAGTACCAGGTAGAAATTTACCTACCTCATGGACAACATCTAATGATGGCATGCGATTTTCACCAATCGGTGGCTCGGGAGGTTCTGCTGGAATTACGTTTCAATGGTATGCGAATGGAAATTTAATAGCTGGGGCTAATACGGATTCTCTAGTTGTCACACCTGCAGTCACTACAAGTTATAGTGTGAAAGCAACTTTCAATTTGTGTGTAGGTATTGATGTGGAATATGATACCATCAATGTGATTAAGCAATTACCTATCGACTTCATTATTACAAATATTAAAGATCCTTTATGCTTTGCTGGTTCTGACGGTTCATTCGATGTGACTACAATTAACGGCGGTCCTCCACATACTTTAACCTTAAATAACGTACCCACTAATGCTGGTACGCAAAGCGGCCTAAGTGCTGGAATCTATACAATAACTGCAACGGATATTTATGGTTGTACCAATTCAACTACGGTTACCATTAATCAACCAGACAAAGTGTTCATCGCTATTACAGAACATTTGGATGTTTTGTGTAAATACCAAAATAATGGTCATATTCATTTAACCACAACTGGTGGAGTGCCAGGTTATGATTATTGGGTGGATCAAAATATGCCGCCAAATACACCAAGTACGAATTTCAATTTTGATACGTTAAGAGCCGGTTCTTACATGTTTTATACGCAAGATTCTCATGCCTGTTCGGACTCTATTCCTGTAACTATTACAGAGCCAGATACTTTATTGAGAGTATTTCAAATTGCGCATGAAGCTACCTGCTTGAATAAAAAGGACGGAAGTGTGGAAGCAATTGCCAGTGGTGGTGTTCCGCCTTATGCATACGAATGGGATAGTCATCCAATGCAGTATACACAAACGGCAACAAATCTTGAAACGGGTGCTTACCATGTCCTCGTTACCGATGCCAATGCCTGTATTGCTTCAACACAAATCCAAGTAGAACAACAATTGTGTTGTCAATTATTTATGCCAACTGCCTTCTCACCAAATGGCGATACAAAAAATGATATCTATAGAATCATTGAATATGGCGGTGGTATTACCTTAGGAGAATTTAGAATTTATAATCGTTGGGGACAAGAGGTGTTTAGCACTAGAGATTTGAATACAGGATGGAATGGTAAATTCAAAGGAGAAGATGAAGATCCAGATACCTACCATTATATCATGCTTTACACTTGCAATGACAAAGGCATAATTAGTCAGAAGATTGCGAAGGGAGATTTTATTTTGGTAAGGTAGGGGTGTGTTATTTAATTACGTATAAACTGTTTGAGATTTACAATCTCGAACTCCTATCGGTGGATTTACAATTCACTTCATCAAAGTTAATAATATAAAAAAATAGACCGTTATGGCGTTTGCATATTCAATAAAAGAACATGGCTTTATCTGTTTGAGATTTGCAATCTCGAACTCCTATCGGTGGATTTGCAATCCACTTCATCAAAGTTAATAATATAAAAAAAATATACCGTTATGGCGTTTGCATATTCAATGAAACATCAAGGCTTTATCTGTTTGAGATTTGCAATCTCGAACTCCTATCGGTGGATTTACAATCCACTTCATCAAAGTTAATAATATTAAAAAAATAGACCGTTATGGCATTTGCATATTCAATAAAAAATAAGGGCGCAATTTATTTTGTTACGTTTACCGTACATCAATGGGTAGATGTATTTACAAGACCTCTCTATCGCAATATTTTATTTGAGAGCTTGACATATTGTCAAAAAGCAAAAGGCTTAAAGATATACGCTTGGGTACTTATGAGCAATCACATACATTTATTAGTAAGCGCAAAGAATGAAAATTTGAGTGATATTATTCGTGATTTTAAAAAGTTTACGGCGAAGAAAATAGTAAAAGCTAATGATTCTGTCGAAGTCTGCCACAACGTAAGCTGGTTATGTAGCTACTAGTTTACTTTGTATTCTAAACTAAGAATATGAACATACTAGATTTCAGTACACTCTACACTGACAATGAAAGTTGTATACCCCATTTCCGAAAAGACAGAGAAAAAGAGGGTATTGTTTGTAAGCGATGTAGTTGTAAAGACCATTATTGGCTTAGTTCAAAAAATCAATGGCAGTGCAAATCTTGCAGGTTTAGAACAACTATAAAAAGCGGTACCATAATGGAAGATTCAAAATTCAGTTTAC
>CANJRV010000179.1 GCA_947476825.1 Bacteroidota bacterium
AATACAAAGAAAGTGTCCACCAAAAAACAATTATGTCCATATGTAGTGAAACTATATAATAATCGATGGTATATGATTTCCTACGACCATACTTCTTCGCGAATTAAAAAAACAAATGTTTTTTCACTCGCTAATATCAACAGAATTGAATGTAGCACTAAGGATTACGTGCTGGATAATCATTTTAATGCAGCAGATTATTTCAACTATTCATTAGGCATTTGGCACGAGCATGAGCAAGATCCTATTACGGTAGAACTAGTATTTTCAGATAAAAATGTGTTTAATTCCATTATCAATAATCCCTTGCATCATTCTCAAAAGTATCTACTGAGTGATTCAAACGACACACTACACGTAACAATAAAAGTGTATGATTGTCCTGAGCTTTATTCCTTGATTTATAGCTATGGGGCTCATGTAAAAGTATTGTCACCACAATCTGCAGTGGATAAAGTACGTGATAATATGACTAAAGCATTGGCTTTGTATAAGTAATACGCTGAAGGTATGATTATTTTAATTTGTCGGCTGCCAAAGAGCATATAGAAGAACGTGATACGTCAGATAAACAATACGTTTCAAGTAAATACAATCTCAGGGCCTTTTTTTGCACAAAACAACTACTATAAAGTACAGTATTGCAATGAGTACTTAGATTGTAGACGTTACTATAATCTGATAGTTTTTTTCTTTTATTTTTTTTAGTTCTCTTTTAGGGGAATATTGGTTATTCAATTCTAGTAAAACCTTATATAAATATATGATGAACAAAATTGTGAAATTAAAATTCAAAAATTGGTAAGTAGTAAAATTCAGTGGCAGTTATTATGTCAATTGTGCTTTAGAAGACAGTTTATTTGTAGTGATTAAAGGCGTTAAGTATTATAAAATAAAAAAAGAAAAATTAAGGAGTTTAGGAATGAAAAGATTTGAAGAGAAAAAAGAAGAGGATACTTTCCGTGATTTAGATCAAACTGAATACGAAAAATGCCTTGTATCTATTAAAAATTTGAGTAAAAAAAAGAATATAACGAAAGGGATTGTATTAAAAAATAAGATGCTGCAATTAGGATTCAAATCTTCTTTATATAAGGCTGATTTAGATAGATTTGTATCGTATGCGAACCTAGGCGCTAGAATAGATACCAAAATTGTGATGCACGAACTACTGCGTAAGTCTTGTTATTATTGCGGTCTATCCTCTACGTATCGAACCTTATTTTATGATTTTGCTTGGGCGGTTTTAGATATTAATCCTCAATTTTGGAATGACGAAGAAAAAGAAAATGGGTTTTCTGATATGAGTGGAATTGATTTTTATCCCGATTTTGATGATAAGGGATATGATACTGATACCTTAGAATATGGTGAATATTTTGTCGCCGCATTAAATTTATTGAAGGAAAATGAAATGGATGAAACGATGGAAGCGATATTTAGTTATGGACTCTTTATATTTATGGAGCGTTGGAAATTTCAATTTAATAGAGAAGTTATGACGAATTCAATGGAAGTAATAAAAGAAGAAGAAGAAAATTGTATATAAACTTAATGTATGAATTTACAAGAATTTAAGAACGAGTTTGACTTTGAAGGGGCTATAGTCTTACTAGAAGGGAAAAGAAAGGTGCTAGATAATGATAAGGAGAAATTAATTGCCTTAGGTAAGCTACTATCTTCTTCTACTTCTCATATGGTGTTTAGAAGTGGAAATGCTGCTGGAGCAGATCAGTACTTTTCCGAAGGTGTAGCTTTAGTCAATAAAGCTAGGTTGCATGTATTAACGCCCTATACCGATCATCAAAAAAAAACAAATCTTGCCTATGAAACGTTCGCGTTAGATCAAATCAATATGGCGAGCGAGGCGGATGTAATTTATCAGTCGAAGAATAATAAAAAGACCAAAGGGCTAATAGACCAATATATTGCTGGTGACGTTAATAAAAATACCATTAAAGCAGCTTACATTATTCGAGATACCGTGAAGGTAATTGGTACCAGCACCATTAAGCCGGCAAATTTTGGTATTTTCTATGACGACTTGAATGCACCCCAAACAGGCGGTACGGGGCATACGATGAATATTTGCAAATTGAATCATATACCTTTGATAGATCAAAGAACATGGTTTAACTGGTTGTAGGTATGTTTACCTGCATAAAAGTTTTGGCAAAAAATCATTTTTTAAATAATTCGCACTTTTAACTGAATTGGAGTTTCTTCCACCAGGTGTTGTTTTCCATAATTTATGCCATTCTGTTTTAGGTTTCAAAGCTTTTTCATATGAAGTTGGTGATAACGAATAGAACACTAAATCGTTTCCTATGTTATTATCGGCCATATATCTTACAACAGCTTCATTGATTGATCTATTTTTTTCTTCACTCCAGAAATTAAATCGATAATTGTCACTAATCTCTAGTTGGTAATCAATTATTGAATCTCTAAATTCAAGTATTCCATAAAGGCCAGAAACAATCAATATGTGGAGGTTGCAGTCATTATTTTTTTGCTTATATAACTCTTTAAGTTCACGGGAATAGAATCTATCTCCAGAGTATCTTTCTATTGCAGGCAGAAATAATTTTTCGTTTATTTGTTTCTTGAAGTAAGTACTATCAACGGCCCCCATTTCTCTTCTGCTTTTATTAAAATAATCTTGATCTGTAGGGTTATCTAAGAGCTTCCTATATTGCTCTAGAACTTTATTCCTATCTTCTATTATGCTTTCATGATCTGAAAAATAATTTTTATTGTTTTTCCCCCCTCCTGGCATTTTAGTACCCGCACACCCAATTATCAGTAATTTATTTTTACTCTTATCATTGATTTTAGCCCAAGGCAATTCATTGATACTTGCAGTTTGTTGTGTCATGTTATTATTTTTTTTACTAGGTTTTACGCGTTTATTTTGAGGTGAAATAGTGCTTTTTGATTTAGTAGATTTATTTTTTTCATCAATATTTTTACTTATTTCTATTGTAAACTCATTGTAATCTCTGTCTTCTGAAACAATCCGCCAATTGCATTCAGTAAGCTTCCGCATGCCATTGCAAATAGCAGGTATTCGATCCCTCCAACTTATTGTTGGTTTCATTATAGCGCAATCATCTCGTACTTCCAAGGCACTAATTTTAAATTGGCCTTTTTTGTGTAGGTTTAATACCGCAGTTAACACTGTGGGTAACAATGGGCTAGTTGCTTGGGCGATCAAATTTTTAATACAGTTCATTAAAATTTATTTTTATTTTACTTTACAAACACGCACAGTGATTGTTTCAATTATTTTTTTCTTATTATTCATCTCCTCCTGAATAAGTTGCCATTTAGGTATATTCCCATTGGTAGGATCAACAGCGTTGAAGTATTCACTTACGGTTCTATTAG
>CANJRV010000180.1 GCA_947476825.1 Bacteroidota bacterium
ATTGGATTCGGTGCAAGAATTTTAAAAACGAATGAGAAGGCACCTAAATATATCAATACACCAGAGAATGAGATTTATTTAAAAAGCAAAACGCTGTACGGTATTTTTTTTGCTAAGACCGCCATTTCCAAATTGGATGAATGTTATTTAGTAGAAGGTTATACGGATGTCATTTCTCTTTTTCAAGCAGGTGTAGAAAATGTGGTTGCGAGTAGTGGCACTTCGCTCACTGAAGATCAATTAAAACTGATAAAACGATATACCAATAACTTGACCATTCTCTATGATGGCGATTCTGCTGGCGTGAAGGCTGCTCTTCGAGGTTTGGACATGGCGATTGAGCAAGGCTTAAATGTGCATGTAGTATTGTTGCCAGATAACCATGATCCTGATAGTTATGTACAAGAAGTGGGTGCATCAGGATTTGCAAAATATATTCAAGAAAACAAAAAGGACATTATCCTTTTTAAATTAGAAGCATCCTTAAAAGAAGCCAAAGATGATTCGGTTAAAAAATCAGAACTCATCAATGAAATTGCAGAAACCCTTTCTAAAATAAATAAGTTAGAAGAGTTTACCAAGCAACAAGATTATATAAGACGATGTGCGCAACTTTTACATATTGACGAAGCAGGTTTGGTGTCATTGGTGAATAAAAAGATTAGAGAAAAAATAGTAAAAAAAGACGCCTTCAGTAAAACAGAAGCCGAAGAATTAGAACGTCAAGCCGCACCAGAAATTACAGAACAACAATCAGATATCACTTCCTTATTACGTAAGGACTATGCACAAGAAAAAGGACTCATCCGAATATTATTGGAATATGGCAACAAGCCATTTGACGATCAAATTAGCATCGCCGATTATATTCGTTTAAAAGTTGGCGATACCGATTTTGTAAACAAGAGCTGGCAAAAAATTTACAGCATCTATTATCATGTTTTAGAAAGTAGTCTGCAATTTCCAACAGAAAAAACATTCACTTATCATGACGAGGAAGACGTTAGAAATTTAGCCATAGAGGCACTTTATTTTCCATACGAATTGAGTGAAGGCTGGGCTACAGAGCATCAAATATTTACACCTACCAAAGAGATGATTTATATTGATGATGTCAAACATACAGTTATCTATTTTTCGCTTCGTAAAATAAAATCCACTTACCAAGAATTTTGGGAAGGGCTACAAGGGATTACGGATTTAACAGAAGAGAAAGTAGTTCTTGCTTCTTTAATTGAATTAAAAAAACACGAACAAAAATTGTTGTTAGATTTAAAAATTGTTGCAGTTAAATAAGCCTCTATGATTTTTTTTTCGACAAGCAATTTAAACTTCCGATGTAAGGCTTTTTAATAAGGAATCTAAAGTTGTAAACAATACTTGATTACCGTCTTGCGCATGACTTTGTAAAGCATCCTGAAAGAAATCTAGTTCATATAAAAAGGCTTTAATCCCATCCGAAGTGAAGGTCGAAAACGATCGGCCAAAATTCATCTTTTCGACATAACTCGCATTCACGAATTGTTCAAATTGATTTTGAATCGCGACACTTAAAATAGGTTTTTTCATATAGACCGCTTCACTTAAAAAGGAGAATCCGCCATTGCTTAAAACTGCTTTCGCACTAGCTAGGTTAGCAATAAATTCCTTTTCACTAAATGCCTTCAATTGCACATTCCCATGTTTTTCTTCTTTATTAAAGCCATACACAATAAATATTTCTTGCGGTAATTGTTGTAGTGTAGTAATTAAATTCGACGCTGTACTACTTGTTTGATAAACCACAATATGTTTACCAATAGTCACCTTCGCTTCTATAATTTCCTTTCTAAGAATTGGCGGCACAAGAACAGTATTTTTCTTAATTATTTCAGCATGAAAAAAGCTAGAGATGAGATAGGTATCTGCACCAATTACTTTAGACTTTACTATCTGCTTGGCTATTTGGAAATTTAATTTTTCTTCCTTTGGAATATCGATATCTAGTTTACAACGATGAATCACTTGCATATTATCAATACTGATTAAAGGAATATGATGCATCGTGGCAAAAAAATGAGTGAAAGATTCAAAATCACTGATAACAATATCCGGTGTAAATTTCTTCAATAACTCTTTATACGCTAAAAAATTTTTAAGCAATTGTTTGGGTGCGTTTTTAAAGGTCAATAAAACAGTTTGCCCAATATGTACAACTGCTTTTTTATACGCCAAATGAAACCCTTCTATTGGATGCACACGAACACCAAAATGCTTTTGCATGAACACATACGCACGATCACTAGTTACAATTTGAACATCATGTCCATTCAATAATAAATAATCAATAATAACCTTACTGCGTGTAGCATGACCCATTCCTTCACTTGGCAATCCATATAAAATTTTCATGGTATAATCATTATTAAATTAGTGAAGAGAATTTGGTGCATTACTAATAGAAAAGTTCTCTATTCATCTCGTAATTCCTTCCCAGTCAAGTTCAAAAATACATCTTCAAGGTTCGCTTCCTTTACCTTTTTCTCACGCACAAATCCAGAGGCAATCAAATTATCAATTAAGACATTTGGGGTATCTAATTTTATTATTTTACCCGAATCCACTATGGCAATTCTATCACATAGCTCTTCTGCTTCGTCCATATAATGTGTAGTAATTACTACCGTACATCCTTCCTTTTTCAAGTTGCGAATTAAATCCCACAAATTTCGTCTTGCTTGCGGATCTAAACCAGTAGTAGGCTCATCCAAAAAAATAATTTTTGGTTTATTAATCAAAGTAGTAGCAATAGAAAATCTTTGCTTCTGTCCACCACTCAATTCTTTAAATTTATTTTTTGTTTTATCTACTAAATTCACATCCGCCAACAACTTCATTGGATCAATACTTAAATTGTACAAGCCTGCAAATAGTTCTAATAATTGTTTCAAATTTAAATTTGGATAATAGCCTGCACTTTGCAATTGAACCCCGATGATTTCCTTTATTTGCCCTTGCTGATTTTCCACATTCATGCCATCCACATATACTTCCCCACTTGTCTTTTCACGCAAGGTTTCTATTACTTCTAAGGTGCTTGTTTTACCTGCACCATTCGGCCCAAGTAATCCGAAGATTTCATTTTCATATACATCAAAACTGATATTATCAACGGCCGTAAAATCACCATATTTTTTTACTAAATTTTTGACTTGAATAATTGGATTCATAGAGCGTTCATTTATTAAAGGATGATCAATATTAGTACTATTTGTATTCATTTCAAATTCAAGCATTATTAGTTCTATCTATTATGCATAAACAACTTCTCCTTCCAAATCAAAATCATAAGCCCTCGTAATCTTCACCTGTACAAAATCACCAATGA
>CANJRV010000181.1 GCA_947476825.1 Bacteroidota bacterium
ATTAAAGAAAACCCAGGTAATGGTGGTGGATTTGCATTAAAGGCTATCACGAAAACTCAACCAGGTTTAGGTACTGTGTTACCAGCTGGGCCGGCACCATCTTTGTGCAGCAATGCCATGATTGACATTAATACGACCACAGGAGAATTTACATTCAACGGAGGATTACCATTTAATAGCAATCCTACCAGTGCGTCTATGTGGATTAAAAATAATCCATTGGGCGGCGACTCCACATCCATCACTCTTTTAGCCATTGACGATTCCGATGGAGGCGATAGTACAGCTGCTGTTGCTGATACATTATTAGGCGCAACCATTGGCACTTGGACAAAAATAACTTTACCATTTAAATATGTTGGTATAGGATTTAACACAACTAAATTACGAGTATCTATTTCTTCTAGTGGTAATTTTTATTTTGACACAACAGGTGCATTTGCAGGCCTAACAGATGGTTCATGGATTGCAGTTGATGATATTGAAATCACAGCACCAACTGAAATTACTAATATGCTTTACCCAGACAAAATCGCTGATGTTTATCCAACACTGGTACATGATTTATTATTTGTCAAACAATATGCGAATAATAATTCTACAAATCAACTAACGATTACAAATACGGATGGTTCTAAAGTATTTACTTCTGTAATCCATTCATCAACGCAATCCTTCGATTTATCTTCTTTGTCTAAAGGACTTTATTTTTATGCCATTAGCAAAGACAATAAAATACTGCAGAATGGAAAAATAAATAAAGAGTAAAAGCATTTTATCACATCATTGTAGAACAAGAAATAAGAATCATCAAAACTTATTTCATGTTCTACTTTTTTTGTGTTCTTTATCAAGCACAGAATAAAATGGCTTTTCTAAATGTGCATGAAAATATTTTGGGCGGCTCACACGCTTTACGTTCCAATCTTTTTGCTTGCTCCGCAGCAAAAAGGATTTCCACTTCAATCGTTGCCGCAATGCAGTGCCTCTAAAAATGAATAGGATGGTGTTATTTTAATTCTTAAAAAAATAATTCCTATCGCTCAATTTTTGTGATTGCGTTTTGAGTTTATCGAATAAAAATTATTTCTTCAAAATTCCATTAGTAACTCGTTTGCATTTATTTCCATTTACTCAACTACATTTGCAACTCATTAAGTTCTTAGACAAGGCTATTAAGCTAAAAGGTAGTAAAGTTCGTGCATTCGTTGCCGAACAGGAAAAATGGGTCATGCTCTTTTCAAGGTAAGAGAAATTCTGCAAACACTTGCTGTTTGATATTCAACATTAATGAAGTTCCAATTTGCTATTAATTACTTTAAGAGTTATAAGCGCTAGTAACTTTCATTAATTCATCAAACAAAACAAAAAAACAAATGACAACATTTAGTGATTTGGGTTTGCAGGAAGAAATCGTATCTGCAATTACCGAACTAGGATTTGTAAATCCTACAGAAATTCAAGAAAAAGCTATCCCAGTCTTTTTAGGTCGCGAAAGTGACTTAGTAGCTTTGGCTCAAACAGGAACAGGAAAAACAGCCGCATTCGGTTTGCCCATCCTCAACAATTTAGACCTCAACAACAAAAACACACAAGCACTCATCATTTCACCAACCCGTGAATTGTGTATGCAAATTACCAATGACCTTAAAAACTACGGCAAAAAACTAAGTGGTATACGCATAGTTGCTGTTTATGGTGGTAGTAGTATTTCAGAACAAATTAGAAGTATTCGAACAGGCGCACATATCATTGTTGCTACACCTGGTCGATTAATCGATTTAATAGATCGGAAAGCAGTAAAATTAGAAAACGTAGAGACAGTTGTTTTAGACGAGGCAGATGAAATGCTAAATATGGGTTTCCAAGAAGACATTGAATCCATACTTTCACATACACCTGAGGAGAAAGTAACTGGACTTTTTAGTGCAACAATGCCTAAAGAAATCCGAAACATTGCCAATAAATATTTGAAACATACAGTAGAGGTTTCTTCTGGAAAAAAGAATTCTGCCTCAACAGATATCACGCATCAATATGCTGTAGTGCAAGCCAAAGATAAAATGGCAGCGCTAAAACGCATCATTGATTTTAATGAAGATTTCTTTGGTATTATTTTTTGCACCACGCGTATCGAAACCCAAGAAGTAAGTGATGCGATTATGAAAGCAGGTTATAATGCGGATTGTTTGCATGGTGATTTATCGCAACAACAAAGAGATAAAGTAATGGGCAAATTTCGTAAACGCACCATCAAAATATTATGTGCGACAGACGTAGCTGCTCGTGGTATAGATGTGAATGATATTACCCATGTTATTCACTATCATCTACCAGACGATATCGAAAACTATACACACCGAAGCGGTCGTACTGCCCGTGCTGGAAAAAAAGGAATTTCGATCGCTTTATTGCATATTCGTGAAGCTTACAAATTACACCAGATAGAAAAAATGGCTGGTATCAAATTTGAAAAATTCTTAATCCCTCGTGGCGAAGAAATCATTGCAAAGCGCATCCAAAATTATATCATGCAATTTGTATCCTTTGATTATAAAGAAAAATCTGAAATTGCATTGCAAGATGAGTGGATTCAACCACTGATGCAAATGGAAAAAGAAGAAATCATACATCGAATTCTTGCTGGCGAATTAGGTAAGGTAGATACTAACTATACTGCACATTCTGATTTGAATATTGATGAAACGAGTCGCGGTAGAAGCAATGAAAGAAACAATGAAAGAAGTGATCGCAGAAGCGACAGAAGTTCTGATCGCAGAGATAGAGGCGAAAGAAGCTCCGATAGAGGTGATCGCAGAGATAGAGGCGAAAGTAGTAGCCGTAGAGATAAATTTGGAAGCGACGAAGCAAGTACTCGCTTATTCATCAACTTAGGTAAAAAAGATAATCTTCGTTATGATGAAATGAGAGAAATGATATTCAAACATACTAAGGTAAGTGGACACCACATCAAGGATATTGAAATGCAAGGTGTATTTTCTTTCTTCCAAATAGATGAAAAAAATGCAGAACGAATTTTAGATGGATTTAAAAATGTAGAAGCCAATGGTCGTGAGGTGCGCATTCAGCGTGCAGAAGGTTCACCAGGAGGTGGAAGTTCTTACGCTAGAAAAGTTTCTGATGCAGATGATTCTCGTAAACCTCGGGTTAGAAAATACGCAAGTGGCGGAAATAGCAGTGACCGCAGAAGCCCTTCTTATTCAAGCAAAGGTGGTGCCGGCAAATCATTTGGTGGTGATAAGGATAAAACTTCTTCCAAACCAAAATACAAAAAGAAAGACAGCAATAGCTGGTAGAATAATATTTACTTATTCATAAAAAAAACGATTTGTA
>CANJRV010000182.1 GCA_947476825.1 Bacteroidota bacterium
ACTGCGGTATAGTTGAGCACTCTGCAAGTCGCAGTGTGCCTCAGAATTATTTTACTCGAATACAAGATTATGTTGGGAGCACACACTGCGAGCAAATAATTTAGTGTGAGTTTTGTAGCGACGCATAGGGGTGAAATTCAATAATGACAATACTCTTCTATGATTCGTGTATTGCGGCAACGATAGTAGTGGAAATCCTTTTTGCTTGCTCTGAAGCAAAAAGATTGGAACGAATAGCGTGCCTGCCGCCCAAAATATTCTCCATACAATTTTTGGGGATGCCTTTTATTTTATTTTCTCCAACTCTGCTTTCGACACAATTTTATAATCTGCCGGTATGGCGAACACAGCGGATTCAACGCTTTGGATATCTACCACCGTTGCTACAAAACGCATATTGATGCTGTTTGCATTTTTGATTTCATATTCTAACGGAATACCTTGTAAGCTTGGAAACATGGTATTGATATTCTCATTTTGCGGCAATAAATCGGTGGTATAATAAAAGGTCGCAGATGCAGAATTGGTATAGGTAACTTTAGAAGATACACAACGATAACCCGCAATTTTTTTTGTATCATCTAATGGTGTAATGACGGCTCCATCAAATCGTTTGTTTTTTTCTTTGATTTCCTCAGGCGACATTTCTAATGCATATTTCATGTCGTTGCTCATATCTATCGAGAGCATATTGCCTGTCTTGGAATTGTAAATAGTCACATTGTTATAGCCACTATTCATCGCCAATTCCCGTTTGATTTGACTGCCCTTTACAGATACAACATAGATGCCGTCTGGTTTTGAGCTGGCATTCACATATACATCATATTTGATAATGCCTTCTGAAAATAATTTAGGTGCTGCCGCTTCTGCAGTAAAAAGAACAAAGGCACATAGAAGAAAAACAATTTTAATCGGTTGCATAGATGGGAATTATTTTTGAATGAAAAGATAATACCGTCCTGTGGAAGGGATATATTCTGTCTGTAGACACGGTATATTAAGCTCTACAAAGTTTATTCTCAAATTGTAAACATACATTTTTGTTTTATTTCCACCGCATACAAATAACATTATTTTTGAAGCGCTACAATATAGTTTTTATATATTGCGGCAAATTTAAAACGAGAATAGAATAGGGGATTCTCGAAAAAAAATATTTATACATGAAAGTAGTATTATTTGCAGGTGGCTTAGGGACGCGTATTTCGGAAGAAAGCCATCTTAAACCTAAACCGATGATAGAAATTGGTGGCAAACCGATGTTATGGCATATCATGAATTTATATGCGGCTTATGGCCATCATGAATTCATTGTTTGTTGTGGTTATAAAGGCTGGGTCATCAAAGAATATTTTAGCAATTACTTCGCTTATAATGCGGATGTGACTATCGATTTGAAAGATAATCAAATGACGGTACATCATGCAAATACAGAGCCTTTCAAAGTGACCTTGATAGATACAGGTGTAGACACCATGACTGGCGGTCGTTTGCAACAAGTATTGCCTTATACCAATAATGAAACGTTTATGCTGACTTATGGCGATGGCGTATGTGATGTAGATATCAATGCCTTAATTGCGTTTCATCAAGAGCATGGTAAAATATGCACCATGACAACCATTCAGCCGAGTAGTAGATTTGGTGTGGTGAATATGCAAGAGGACGGAACGGTTATACAATTTGAAGAAAAGCCAGAAGATAGTGGCACATGGATTAATGGCGGATTTTTTGTTTTACAACCGGAAATAAAAAATTATTTGACCAACGACAATATCCAAGAAACTATGTGGGAACGTCAACCGATGTATGATCTTGCACAAGATAGACAAATTGTTGGTTTTAGACATCGTGGTTTTTGGAAATGTATGGACACCATGCGAGACAAAGAAGAATTGGAAAAACTTTGGATCACCAATCCCCTTTGGAAAAAATGGTAAGCCTCGATTATTTTAAAAAATATTTTAAGAACAAGAAAGTCTTTATCACTGGACATACTGGTTTTAAAGGATCTTGGTTGTTGCAAATACTTGCCTTATGTGAAGCGAATATTCATGGTTACGCCTTGGCGCCAGAACAGGAGCATGATTTGTTTTATCAAATTAATGGAGAGCAATTGTGTAGCAAACATATCCTCCATGATATTTGTGATGTACAAAGATTGACACAAGAAATTGTAGATTTTCAACCAGATTATATTTTTCATTTGGCTGCGCAACCTCTTGTTTTGAAAGGCTATCAAGAACCATTGTATACTTTTGCTGTAAATACGCAAGGGACTGCAAATGTGTTAGATGCTATTCGTCAATTGAAAAACCCATGTATTGCCATTATGGTGACCACAGACAAAGTGTATGAAAATTTGGATAACGCGGTATTGTTCACTGAGACCGACAAGTTGGGTGGTTATGATCCATATTCTGCCAGTAAAGCTGCATGTGAAATTGTTATATCCTCTTATCGTTCTTCTTTTTTTAATGATGCGAAATATAATGAACATCAAAAATCCATAGCCTCGGTCAGAGCAGGGAATGTGATTGGTGGTGGTGACTTTGCGCCAAATAGAATAGTCCCAGACATCATTCGTGCCATCTCTAACAATGAAACAGTGACCTTGCGAAACCCAGCTGCCACAAGGCCTTGGCAACATGTGATTGAACCATTAGGTGCCTATTTATTGTTGGCATGTAAAATGAAAGAGGAACCGATTGCATATAATTCTGCATTTAATATTGGACCAGAAGAGAAAGATGTTTTGAGTGTGCAACAATTGACAGAAATTGCGATAGCCGCAGCTGGTAAGGGTTCCATGACTATAGAAGAAAAGGTACATAAACCACATGAAGCTGCTACTTTAATGTTGGATATAAATAAAGTAAAAACGCAATTAGGTTGGACACCAAAATTCCATGCTGCACAAGCCATTCAAAATACGGTAGCTTGGTATTTGGATACAGCCGCAGCAGATGTAAAATGTGTGCAGCAAATTCAAGACTATTTTGGGAATCCTACAGCAGGATAATTTTTTTTGAAGCAAATTTATTCCATTGAACATAGAAAATACAAGCATTGAAAACTTACTACTCATTCGACAATTTCGATTGGATGATGCACGAGGTGTATTTGTGAAAACATTTCATGATACAACAATGAAAGCGCATGGCATTGATTTTCACTGTAAAGAAAGTATTTATTCGGTGTCATCTAAAGACGTAATTCGTGGCATGCATTTCCATCATCCACCACATCAACATGCCAAAATTGTTTTTTGTACACAAGGTGGTATACTAGATGTTGCTTTGGATTTGCGGAAAAATTCTGC
>CANJRV010000183.1 GCA_947476825.1 Bacteroidota bacterium
AAATTAATTATCATAGCGAACAGGCAGCTGTTTATACGTTGTGAGTTGGTTAGAAAAATTGAAAAATATTGTACCTATGATGCCAGGCATGATAGAGAAAATTATGAACAGCAGCTCGAAAAAGCCATCTTAAGTTGACGCACATGCCTTTCAGGGCTTTACTACTTACGCCTTACGACTTATCTCTTACGACTAAACTTTCGACTTTTTACTATCAACTCACTACTCTGCATTATCAAAATACGCAATAATATGTTGCTTCAATAATACCTCTTGTTTTTGTAAGCTCTCGGCTGGTGGTGTTTCTTTTAAATCATAATGTGGCCAACCTTCCTTGTCGTGACCAGCATATTCGTAATAGCCGCTCTGGGCAAGCAATGCACAGGTGGCGATATGCATCAAGTCTTGTTTTTGTTCCTTTGTAAATTCTTGTTCTGGAACTCTTCCTAATTCATTAATACCAATCAGATAAAGAACCGCTTCCATGTCTGGCTTTTTCCCAAATCGTTCACGCAACATATTTTCAACATCCAACCATTTCTGTTTAAATTCTAATTCCTCTAGCAAATTCATCGAACAAAAATAGGTATGAAAATTCCATATTCAAAGATTAAAGATTAATTTTCGTTTTTGGAATGCTACCCATTTGTTCTAAATGTATTCGTCATTCTGGATCCTATACTATGAAACTATTTATTCTTATTCTCCTTTTCGGAATTGCTATTGTAGATGTTCAAGCGCAATATGCTTTTGAATTAAAGGTTGATTATGCTATGCAAATTCAGAATTCAGATCAGTATTCGGTGAGTGGCACTTTACTCACTGGTCGAGTTGAAAATGACAAAACCTATTATTTAGAAGATGGTGCGAAGTTGGTTGTAAAAAATTTAATGTCGTCCAAAACTGCAACTTCTGTACCCGTTGCAGCTGCTCCTGAAAGTGTATCTATTGGATTAGTCTGCACTGGCTACAGACCAGAATCAGGCGTTGTCTTGCGAGGTATTAGCACAAGAGCAGTATTTGCTGGAAGTCCAGTTACCTACAATGCCAATCAAATGCCAGAAGGATATTTGTCTTGCAAAATAAATGGCATGATGTATAAGGGCCATACGATTAGTAAGCCTGTTTATATTCGACAATCTAACTTGTTGGATTTGTTTTTTTTGGGTGAAGATGAGTCTGTGATTTGGTTACAAATCAATCAATTTTCGGACATTGCCCAAGCACCACATGCCATGAAATCCGATACAAGTCTAAGCGATAAATCCATGGTATGTAAAGTGGCTTATATGCCGAAAGGTTACCGTCCGACAGACATGCCCAATCATTATATGGCTTATGAAGATGTAAAAGGAAATGCTGGGATTACGATTACGATTTTGGATAAATATAGAAAAAAAATCGCCCTTACTTTTTCTGGCATATTGCGCGCGAATGCCCGTATGCAAGCCGACAAAGCAGATGCTGGTTTATTTTATATTACCGAAGGAAAAGTGGATAATGTAAGCTGGGATGCGTTTTGATGGGATTGGGAGTATCAACTAGATAAGAGAAGACTTTCATTTCCAAACAAGAATCGCAATTACTTAGGTACAAAGCCCATCGCTATTGCACAAAAAAGACGAACACCAATTCCAATGGCTGGCTCGTAAATATCAAATTGAGCATTGTGAACGGGATATTCAAATTGACCTTCATGGGAAGTGCCTAAACGAAAAAAACAACCGGGTACTTGGTGGGTATAAAAACTAAAATCTTCTGCTGCCATACGAAGATTAAGTTCTACCACATTTTCAGATCCTATGGTTTCTTGCGCTATCATTCTAGCTTGTTGCGTAGTGGCAGGATCATTAAACAAAGACGGATAACCAATCGGAATATCAACCTCTGCATCGCCACCTAAAGCGCGACATAATTCAATCGTATGTTTTTGAATCAGTGCATGTGCTTGTGCTCTCCAAGTTTCATCCATGCAGCGCAAAGTGCCTTCTAGCTTCACTTCGCTAGGAATCACATTGCCTACATTGCCGCCTTGTATTTTACCAAATGAAAGTACAGAAGGTTGTAAAGGATTGCAATTGCGAGATATTATTTGTTGCAAACTAACCAATAAATTAGCGGCAATAATTATAGGATCAACTGTTTGATGAGGCAAAGCAGCATGTCCACCTTTGCCTTTTACGGTGATAAATATTTCATCGGCGCTTGCCATGTATTGACCTTCTCTAAAACCCAATTTCCCGTAAGGCAAATGCGGATATACATGCAAGGCAAAAATGGCATCTGGTTTAGGGTTTTCTAATACACCCGCTTTAATCATAAGACTCGCACCACCTGGATGTTTTTCTTCCCCAGGTTGAAAAATAAGTTTGACAGTTCCTTCCCATTGATCTCGCGTTTCTTGCAATATACTCGCAGCACCCAATAGACAAGTTGTGTGCACATCATGTCCGCAAGCATGCATTACGCCTGCATTTTGCGAAGCATAAGTTGTTTCATTTTTTTCTAGAATGGGCAATGCATCCATATCCGCACGCAATGCAATTATTTTTGATGTAGGATTTTTTCCTTGAATCAATGCAACGATTCCTGTACCAGCAATACCCGTTTGATGGGCTATACCATAACTCGTCAATTTTTCAGAAACGAATTTAGCCGTTTCATATTCTTGAAAAGACAATTCAGGATGTGCATGTATATGATGTCGAATGGCTATGCATTCTGGTAGTTTGGAAGCTACGAGTTGATCTAATAAATCAGGATTAGTTAGTAACATTGATATTTTTAATCGTGATAATGTCTGGAACTATAAAAGACGCTGGATATGCTTTTCCTATTTTTCGCAAGAATTCATTGGCAGCATTTCGGGTTTCAAAATTGCCAACTTTTATTTTATAGGATGGCACATTATAACTCACAAAAGAAGGAATATTTTCATACGCCCTGGTGAAATTATTCTTGGCTTGCATAGCTAAATTTCTATCTGGCCCACTGAATATTACCACGCGAAACCCTTTAGCAGTGTATATTGTACCCGTTACTTTCTTCTTGCCATCTTGCGTTACAAGCGGTTTAAAATTTACAGGTTCTCTATCTTTCGCTGCTTTTTCTTCCAACTCTAATTTCGCCATCAATGGTGCTCTTTTATTTAAAGCATCTAAACGAGGATCTTTGAAGACATTTACATATTGTTCTACGATGATAGCCGTTGTATCTGGAACAAATACATCCATTTGCGCAAAGCCATTCAGTGCGAAACAACAACAGACTAATAAAGTGGCAAGGATTTTCATAA
>CANJRV010000184.1 GCA_947476825.1 Bacteroidota bacterium
AATTTCATGAAGGCTTTCTTGTTACCTTGGTAATCTGCCATTGAAGAAAGCAGAGGCGATAAAAAAGCAATGAGTAAAAAGGAAAATGAAATTGCATAAGAAGCAAGAGCTGCACGCTCGAATTGAAAACCCAGAATAGAAATGCTAGGAGGCGCAATAGCACTGTAATAGGCAGGAAATATCGCTGAGGTAATGATCAATGAATAAGCAGAATTTGCCCAATCATAAAAGGTCCAGGCGCGAATTGTTTTTTTATTATTTAATTCCTGCATGTTCAATTATTTATAATTCATGATGTGAATTTGTTCCTTACAAATGGCATATTCATTTTTGTCGTTGGATGCCAGCAGGACCAATTTTTCTTTGCAAAATTGCGTAATCATTTTGCGATACAAATCATAACCTTGTTCGTCCAAATTGGTGCATGGTTCATCTAAAAAAAGTAAGGGTGCGTCGGTAAAAATCGCTTGTGCTAATTTAACTCTTTGCTTCATACCACTAGAGAACTGACTTAAGGCTTTATCTTTTGCCAATTCTAATCCTATATAATCTATGATTTCTTTTGGTGTGATGATTGGCTTTTTAAATTGAAAATGAAATTCGAGAAATTCGGTTAAGCTTAATTCTTCAATCAATTCTAAAGAAGGCGCACAATAAGATATAGATGCAAATTGATTTTCTGGTGCAATTTGTTTGCCATCTATGGAATAGCGAACCACGCCTTTGGTGGGACTCACATAGCCAGCCATGATTTGTAATAAAGTAGATTTCCCAGATCCATTGGCACCAAGTATGGCAATAGACGATGGGCTGGATGCAGACAAACTAAAATCTTTAAAGATTAGTTCATGCGCAAAGCGTTTGGTAATATTTTCTAGTTCTAAAAGAAACAAAATTTGGTATAAGAAGTAAAGAAAGTAAAAAGTAAGAGGATGACAAAATCGAAATTAGAAAATGGGTTTGGTGCTGCTTGTCATTAAATGCTGCTATCTTTAATATTGCCCAGTACTCAACAGTACCAAGGTACAAGCCTCCATGCATTGAATACCTTTAGCACTCGCCATGGAAAACAAATCGTCATTTTCAGTTCCCGGATTAAAAATAATTCGCTTCGGGTTCAAGGAAAAAATATAGTCGTAGTATTCTGGCTGATGCGCTGGTCCTACATATAAGGTAACTGTATCAATATGGTCAAATGCCTTTTTCTCTGGCGAAAAGGATACTGTTTCTACTTGTCCTTTTTGTAAACCAATTGCCACTACGGGCTGATTATTTTTTAGTAACATACGAATGGCCTTGTTGCTGTATCGTTCGGCTTTTTCAGAAGCACCAATAACTAGAGTAGGTTTGGATTCCATCAAAATATATTTTGGTTGCCAAAGGTAGGGATTCCTATTTGTAATGTCGAATCAACATTGTGTTTAGATCATTTTAGTTTACAATATATTTTGCCACTCTGAATAACAATAATACCAATATGACATTCTATATAGACTAATCATTTTGCGTCTTGACTGGTAAATGTCGATAGATAAATATTTTATTCAATCACCAATTTACGAACATACTCATTTACTTTTAGCAGATAAATACCTTTCTTAAAATGAGATACATCTATTTGATATCGAGAGTTTGTGGTTTTAAATTTCTTACTTATAACTTCTTCACCCAATAAATTAAATACACTGAGTTCATTTGCTTGTTGATTCAAAGATTCACTTTCTATAATTAAAAAAGAACTTGCAGGGTTAGGGTATATAGCTACTTCATTTTCCTTTTGTATATCTACATTAGCTAAAGGCCAGCATATCGAACCCATATCAGCACCTAAATCATAATCAGGCATATTGGGTGGTGAGGTTAAGCCACCTTGCGCTGTATCTATACGAAAACACTTTCTACAAAATCCACAAGCCACACCCTTATTATCTGGATTATCTATTGTACTGAATTGCGTTAATGAGCCACCATATTTACCGATGTATATTCTATTATTGGGTGCTCTATATAATTGATCATAATATTCAAATGCGACTTGCGAGGTATCGAAGCCGTGTTTTACTCTATACCAAGCCAAACTACTATCGGATTGTCCATATTCGAACTGATAAATATTAAATGTTTTAGACAAGTATACATAATTACCATTATTAGAGAAACATAGACCTCTGCTTATTGAATCAAAACTTTGTTGATTATCCCAATATGGAACTGTAGTAGAGTCTATTGGTATATTGTATACTTTTGGGTTGCTTAATTCTCCACTACACCTATCAAAGTCTGCCATAAACAATTTGGATTTTTTCCCCATTACAGCAGCATATTTTTTACCATCTTTACTAAATGCGCTTTGTCCAAATAAATCCCAATAATCCCAAATGGGTTGCGCAAAAGTTTGCATAAAAGGACCATATATACTATCCTTAGTTACTAAAAATCGATATATAATATTTTGCGTAGACCCATGTTTCAATAGCCACCAATCTCTACCATTGCTATGTTTACAAGCTTGCATCATTACTTTGCTTATCTCTATATTTTGTAATAATATTTTATCCTTTTCTATGACTTTTCCATCTCCACCATTTAGTTTCATATCTACTACATTATATCTCAATAAATCAAAAGGGGCTTTTGTACCATTAGGGTTAGTCCAATAAATATTATACAAACTATCGCTGACTGTAGGAATAATCACATAATACTCTCCATTTGTCCCTTTAGGTAATATTATTGAACTCTGGGTATAAGACGAATTAGGTATGGCATTATGATAGTAAATATTATTTGGAACAAGATGGTCTCCATTTTCAATAATTCCACCAGTTGCATTATACATAATCATTCCATTACAAGAAAACACAATATCCCCACTTAATGAATCGCATATATTACTGCTTCCATTTGTAAATGCAAATGGAGAATTGGGATGTGATATATTATATAATTGCCCTGTCTGTGGTGCTGCATTTGTACCATCAAATTTTGCGTAGGAGGCATTCATTCCAACTACCCAAGTATACCCCATCTTATTTTGACCTTGTGCAATACAGCACAGGAGTAACATAAAGAATATCATATATTTTTTCATGAGGATTATTTTGAGATTACCAATTTTCCATAAAAACTATCACACCCATCAAAATGACATCGGTAATAATAAATACCAGAGCTAATTGTACCAAGTGCAATTTTTGTTGTTTGTTTACCTTTAGCAAGTTCTTTTTTCAATACCACTTCACCTA